>NZ_BAAJPA010000008.1:0-246196 GCF_057552235.1 Kistimonas ophiarachnellae
ATGACATCGTAATCGGCGACAACGGTTCCGCCCTGTTTACCGACGGTCACTTGACCAAGCTGACCAGCACAGATCTGGATGACGAAACAGGCGGTGATGACATCCTGAACCTGGGTGACGGCTTCAACCGTGTCATTGGTGGTACTGGCGCAGACCAGATTACCGGTGGTGTCGGTATAGACCAGGTCATAGGCGACCATGGCGAGATGACTTGGGATGTCACGGATATTCTCCGGACAATGACCAGCAGTCTGCCATCACAGGGAATCGGTGACACGATCGATTTGTCAGACGGTGATAATACGGTCATTGCTGGCATGGGTGATGATGAAGTTAAGACCGGTGCTGGTGATGACCATATCCTTGGCGATAACGGTGTAGTCCGCTACGACAGCCAGGGCAATATCACTGAAGCGGAAACGACAGATTTTGCGTTTGGTGGTGAAGATACGATCATCGCTGGCGATGGCGACAATGTGGTATTGGCAGGCTTTGCCGGTGATACCGTCACTACAGGCGCCGGTAATGACAGTGTGATCGGGGATAACGGTAAAGTCACCTTCACAGAGGGCATCCGTACCCGGATCGAAACCCTTGATACGACGGAAGCTACCGGTGGTGAGGATACGATTAATGTTGGTGATGGCGATGACCAGGTCATAGCCGGTGTCGGCTCCGACACGATTGAAAACGACAGTGGTGAAACAGTCGTCATCGGCGATGACGGCTATATCGACAGTGATAGCGCAGGTCGATATGTTAAGGCGGCAACAGGTAGTACCGAACTGGGCGGCGATGACAAGGTAACAGGTGGTTCTGACCGTGACATCCTGTTTGGTGGTTTCGGCGATGATGAATTGTCGGGTAACAGTGGTAGTGACCTGGTCGGTGGTGATGGCACAAGGATCACGCGAACAGGGGAAGTCATCGTTCTCGACAGTATTGACCTGTTTACCGGTGGTGATGACCTGCTGAAAGGCGGCGAGGGTCTGGACACCATGATGGGTCACTTTGGCACTGATCAGTTTGAAGGTGATCTGTCTGAAGACATCATGGTGGGCGAATATGCCTGGATCACTTATGCCAGCGATGGCAAGGCCAGTAAAATCGTTGTCCTGGTGCGTGGTGACCTGGACCAGGTCATGCAGACGGGCAAGTCATTCTATTCCCAGCTGGTGGCAGTGAATACCCAGTCGTTCCTGGATTTAAGTCCGATGATGATGACAGGCTTTGTGTCCGGCAATGGCTTGACCCAGCCCAATACGTTCCTTGACAGCCTGGTTGCTCATACCTCTGACAACAACCGCTCCAGTTTCCGTCCTGCCGGCATTGATTTCGCGTTACCCACCGAGGCTCCGGCAGCGGGTGAGGACGACGATGAAGAAACGGTCGAAGAAGAAACCAATGAACAGAAGGCGCAGTGTGAGCCTGTCGTAACGGACGACGGTGATAATATCTCGTCCTGTACGGACGCTTCTGAGAAGGCGCCAGTTGCAGAGTCAATACAACCCGAAGGTGAACCGGTCGAAGCCAAGTCTGACGTAACCACTGATGCAGAGGCCGAATCACAGGAAAGCGTTGAAGAATCAGACGACGAACTGACCAGAATCGAAGCATCGGCAGCAGGCGCCGTGCTTCTGGGAGTGGCCGGTATGGCACGACGTCATGGTTCGGTTTCCGGTCGATTTAACATGGCCGCAGTCCGTGATCTGGAAAAACGGCAACGGTCGAAACGCTTTCAGCACTGGGATAACATGTCGCTTTAAGGTATGTTGTAGGCATTGGCGACAGGGCTGACGACGTCAGCCCTGTGTCTTCCCGGTGCTTTACAGGCAGCAGTCGCCTGATGGTGTCCGATAATGGAAACAATAAATAATAAACAGGCCGGGCAGACATCCGGGTCGAGATCAGGACAAAACCTCTCCGGTTTACAGGGTGAAGCCTTCTATTTGCAGTGGCTGACCCGCCAGTGTGAACAGATTGCCGGTATTCAGGCCGGACTCCTTGCTATCAAATCCCCAGAACATGGCATTTTTCAGCCCGTCGCTATCTGGCCCGGTGTCATGCCGGAAATTGAGGCGGTCTCTGAACTGATTGAGCAGGTCATTGAAGACCCGGCGCCGCTGGTTACCCGCTTAAACGACAGTGATTCAGAAATACCATTATTAGCAATGGCTCACCCGGTAATGGTGGGGACGGCGTTGGAAGGCGTGGCCGTCCTGGTGCTCGATGGTGGGCATGACAGTGTGATTCAGACCGCCATGCAGCAGTTGCAATGGGGTATCAGCTGGGTTGAGCTGTCACTGGTCAGGCACTCACTGGATACGAATCAGGATGAACAGCAGCGCCTGACAACAGCGGTTGATTTGTTGACCAAGGTACTGGCAGAACCCCACTTTGATGCTGCAGCCATGCGACTGGTGTCTGAGTTGTCGGTGGTCATGCAATGTGACCTGGTCAGCCTTGGTTTTGTGCGTGATGGTTCAGTGAAGGTCTGTCATTTATCCCACAGTGCCCAGTTTACCAAGCGTATGAACCTGGTTCGCAGTATTGAATCGGCCATGGACGAGGCTGTAGACCAGGGGCGTATGATTTCACTGCCTATGGAGAGCGCCGAAGGCCTCATTACGATTGCCCATGAGGCCCTGGCGAAGCAGCACCAGGGAGAATCGATTTTAACGGTGCCGCTCTACCATGATGGCCAGTGTGTCGGGGCAATTACGTTTCAGCGCGACGGTGACAGGCCGTTTTCAATCAATGAGGCGCAGTATTGCGAAAGCGCCACGGCGTTGGCTGCGACGGCGCTGGAAGAGAAACGTCTGAACGATCGGCCATTATGGCGAAAGGCGCTCGAATCAGGGAAAACGCAATTACGTCGTTTATTGGGCCCCGGTTATCTGGGGCGCAAGGTGACAGCCCTTGTTTCGCTTTCCTGTATCCTGTTTTTGACGTTTGCCACCGGCGACAATCGCCTTTCAACCGAAGCGGCACTGGCGACGGTCATGCAGCGTGTTGTGGTCGCGCCTTATGACGGGTATGTCCGTGACGCCACTGTGCGCGCCGGTGACGAGGTAGAGGAAGGCGAACTGCTGGTTGTCCTGGATGACCGGGATCTGCAGCTGGAAAAACTCCGCTGGAGCAGCCATCAGAACAAACTCTCCCGGCAATACCGGGAGGCGACGGCAGAGCATGATCGTGCCCGGGTCAACATCATTGCCGCCCAGCTGGACCAGGCCCGTGCCCAGCTCAACCTGGTAGAGAGCCAGATTGCGCGTTCCCGTCAGGAGGCCCCTTTCGATGGGCTGGTGATTAGCGGGGATCTGAGCCAGCGCCTCGGTGGACCGGTCAACAAGGGGGAAGTGCTTTTTGAAGTTTCACCGCTGGATGCTTACCGTGTTGATCTGAAAGTCCCGGAAAGCCGCATTGCTGATATTGCCCTGGGGCAGACGGGAACATTGCACCTTTCGGCTTTGCCTGGCGAACCCTATGCGTTTGTCGTAGACAAAATTACTCCCAAAACACTGTCTGAAGACGGCGCCACCTGGTTTATCGTTGAAGCCAGGTTGCAGGACGAAGCGGCACAGCTGCGCCCCGGTATGGAAGGCATTGGCAAGGTTTACCTGGGTGAAGACAAGCTGGTCACCATCTGGACCCGTGATTTGCTGGCATGGCTGCGGCTTAAACTCTGGATGTGGTGGGCCTGATGTCTGTCTCGCTGTTCAGCCAGTCCTGGTACCGCGTGGCGGACATGGTGGTGCGGTTGCGCCGTCATGCGGATGTGCACCGGCATATTTACCGCGGCCAGGTCTGGTTTGTCCTGCAGGATCATGCCACCGGACAGTTCCACCGTTTTACCCCGGAAGCCTGGCATATCATCGGTTTAATGGACGGTAGTCGTTCATTGCAGGCTATCTGGGAACAGGCGTGCCGACAGCTTGGTGACGCGATGCCATCGCAGGATGAGGTCATCGACCTGGTGTCACGGTTGTTCCGGGCCAACCTGCTCAACTCGGACAGTGTGCCGGATATTGACCTGCTCCATGAACGTTATCGCAGCATTGAACGCAAACGGCTGCTGCAAAAAGTCAAATCACCATTGGCTATCCGGATTCCACTGGTAGACCCTGAACAGTTTCTGGAGAAAACCCAGGGTTGGGTGCGACCGCTGATCAGTATCTGGGGAATGCTTCTCTGGTGTGCGGTGGTTGTGACGGGTTTGGTGCTGGCAGGCCTGCACTGGGACGCCCTGACCAACAACGTCAGTGACCGTATATTGTCACTGGAAAATGTTCTGCTGATTGCCCTGATTTATCCCTTTGTTAAAACCATCCATGAACTGGGGCATGCCTATACGGTCAAGCGCTGGGGGGGTGAGGTGCATGAAATCGGCATCATGCTGCTGGTGTTCTTTCCGGTGCCTTACGTGGATGCGACAGCAGCCTCGGCGTTCCACAGCAAATACCAGCGTATGCTGACCGGAGCGGCCGGCATCCTGGTGGAAGCGTTTATAGCGGCCGTCGCCATGATCGTCTGGACGCTGGTGGAGCCGGGCGCTGTCCGCGCCGTTGCGTTTAATACCATGCTGATTGCCGGTGTATCGACCCTGCTGTTCAACGGCAACCCGCTGCTGCGCTTTGATGCGTACTATGTCCTGTCGGACTGGCTGGAAATTCCTAACCTGGCGACACGTGGCAATCAGTATGTCGGCTACCTGGTGAAGCGGTATGTGCTCGGTGTTGATCGGCTGGAGTCGCCTGTCACCAGTCGCAGGGAAGGGGCGTGGCTGGCGGGTTATGTCACGGTGTCGTACATCTACCGACTGTTTATCATGGTGATGATCGCACTGTTCATTGCCAGCGAATATTTTGTGATCGGTACAATACTGGCTATCTGGTTGTTGTTTATGACAGTGGTGATGCCATTGGGAAAACTGCTGAAAAAAGCGGTCACGGACCGCGCCCTGGAAACACGCTCTGTACGGCTCTGGGGGATAACATCCTGCGTACTGGCAGGCATTGTTGTCCTGCTGGGTTTTATCCCCTTTCCCCATGCGACGCTGGCTGAAGGCGTCATGACCCCTTCGGAACAGTCACGGGTGCGTGCCCGCGTCAGCGGGTTTGTGGAAACGCTGGCGGTACAGCCAGCCAGCCGGGTTGAGGCCGGACAGCTGTTGATGCATCTGTCTGACCCTGAACTCGCGGCACAGGAACAGGTGCTGGAGGCCAATTTCCGTGAAGCCCGGGCGCAATACCAGGCCAGTGTCGCTGACCGGACGGTCGCTGACATCAACCGCGAAGTCGCCAGGTTCAGGCAGGAAGAACTGGCCAATAAACGTCAACAGATGGCAATGATGGCCATCAATAGTCCACAGGCGGGACAATTCTATCCACCGGATACCGGCACACTGGAAGGGCGCTACCTGGCCAGGGGGGACCTGCTGGGATATGTCATCAATTACGGTGATTTGCCGGTGACGGTGATGGTGTCGGAAGATGCGATAGAACTGGTACGAAATCAGACTCGTGAGGTGGAAGTCCGGTTTGTCTCGGATCGAAGCCACTCCTGGACGGCCAGTGTGCTGCGCATTGAACCGGCGGCTACCCGTCAGTTACCCAGTAATATCCTGACATTGGAGGGCGGTGGCCGTATTGCAGCCAATCCGGACAAAGAGCGTGGCATACAATCTTTCGGTCGCTATTTTGAGTTGGAGCTGGCGCTCGCAGAGGATGTTCAGGCGCGCCTGAACGAGCGGGTCTATGTGTTATTCCGGCATGATCCGGAACCACTGGCCTATCGCTGGTTCCGTGATATTCGGCGTGTCTTCCTGAGGCAGCTGGATGTCTAGGCGCCCAACGCGACGACCGGCCAGTACCTTGCTGCGACCGGAGCAAAAGGTCAAACCGGCTGGCATGCTGGAGCGCTTCTATCACGGGGCCAAAAGGCAGGGTAACCGGTTACTGCCCGGCAGAGCTTTCATTCATCGTCGTTTGCTTGGCGCGATCCATCGCCATTGTGAGTTTTTCAATGGCATGAGTGATTCAGAGCGGCAGGATGCGCGCAAGGTTCTGCAAACAGCACTGCATCGAGAGGGGCTGACGGATGCCCTGTTATCCGAAACGTTTGCACTGATTCGTGAAACTGCAGGCAGAACCCTGGGCATGTATCACTTTGATGCTCAACTGCTGGCCGGGTTGGCGTTAATCGAAGGTTGTGTGGCGGAGATGCAGACCGGTGAAGGTAAAACCCTCACCGCAACACTTCCCGCTGCCGCAGCCGCTCTCGCGGGTATTCCCGTGCATGTCATTACGGTAAATGACTACCTGGCCCGTCGGGATGCTGAGTTGATGCTGCCGGTTTATCAGGCGCTGGGGTTGAGTGTCGGATGCGTGGTTCAGGGGCTGTCACAGGAAGAGAAAAAACAGGCTTACGCATGCGACGTCGTTTATTGCACCAATAAGGATGTCGTATTTGATTATCTTCGGGATCAGTTGGTTCTGAAAGATAACCAAAGCCCTTTACATCTGCACGGTGAAAGGCTGACAGGAAAAGCGGGCATTGATGAATCACTGCTGCTGAGAGGTCTGCATTTTGCCATCGTTGATGAAGCCGACAGTGTTCTGCTGGATGAAGCCAGAAGCCCACTGGTGATATCGGGAGGAAAGGGCGCCAGCCCTGAACAGCAGAAGGTACTGTCCAGGGCCATGGAGCTGGCTTGCGATATGGTGGTTGACCAGGATTTTAAGCTGGATCAGAAGCAACGTTCGGTTCAGTTGACGCCAGAAGGTGAAACCTGGCTGAAGGAACAGACACGGCATGCCGGCAGCTACTGGTCAGGCAAAGTACGACGGGAAGATATTATTCACAAGGCGCTGACGGCTCGCTGTTTGCTGGAAAAGGATCACCATTACCTGGTGCGTGACGGCAAAATTCAGATCATTGATGAGCACACGGGGCGTATCATGGCGGACCGCAGCTGGGAGCAGGGCCTGCACCAGCTGGTGGAAATCAAGGAAGGTTGTGAATTGACGGCCGTCAGGGATACGCTGGCCCGCATGACGTATCAACGTTTTTTTCGACAATACCATCATCTTGCCGGTATGACGGGTACGGCCCATGAAGTGGCTGGTGAACTCTGGTCGGTGTACGGCCTGACCGTGATTCCCATACCTACCCATCGACCCAGTCGCCGTCGCTATTCTGCGCCGCGCTATTTTTCTACCCAGCATGAAAAATGGCGGGCAGTGCTCGACAGTATTCGCCGTATGCATGACCTTGGTCGTCCTGTTCTGGTGGGTGTTGCCAGTGTGGCGGTGGCAGAACAGTTAAGTGAATTATTGCGGCAGGAAGGCCTTGATCACCAGGTGCTGAGTGCGGTAAATGACCGTCAAGAAGCGGATATCGTTGCTCAGGCAGGATTGCCGGGGCAGGTAACGGTTGCCACACAAATGGCCGGTCGTGGGACAGATATCAAGTTGGCGCCTGTCGTCGAAGAGGCGGGTGGACTGCATGTGATCCTTACTGAATATCATGATGCATCCCGGATTGATCGGCAGCTGGCAGGCCGCTGTGCCCGCCAGGGTGATCCCGGCAGCTTTGAGGTACTGGTTTCTGGCGAAGACGGCTTGCTGGAAGGAAAAACGTTCATGGGGATGAGAAAGTTAGTGTCATCTGTGACGTTCTCTCCTCTATCTGAACGACTGGGGCTGGCCAGACTGAAATGGACCCAGAAACAGGTTGAGCGTCGGCATGCGTCGATACGCCGACACCTGTTCCAGTCAGATGAAAAACAGGATGAACGCTTGTCGTTCACAGGTTCGGGATAAGAGGTGTTACCGTGCTGACAAGAAGAATAATCAAAGCGTTATTGTTAATTCTGCCCATGCCCCTGGTGGCGACAGAGTTGGATGATACCCAGCTGAGCTGTCTGCTTGAGCCGAGTAGTGAAATTCAAATCAGCAGCCAGGTGTCCGGTATTGTCAGTCAGGTGAATGCCGAGCGGGGGGGGAACGTCAAAAAAGGGCAGTTGCTGATTGCCCTGGAAAGCGGTCTTGAAAAAGCCGCGCTGAACAGTGTCAAGGCGCGGGCAGAATTCTCCATACGTAAGCTGGAGCGCAACCAGGACCTGTTACGCAAAGGCCTGCTGTCGGAGTACGAGCGTGATGAGCTGCTGACGGATCGGGAGCTGGCGGATCTCGCCACCCGCGAGGCAGAAGAACGACTCAAACAACGCAAGATTTACAGCCCGATTGACGCCATTGTGGTTGAACGTCATGTGTCTATTGGCGAATACGTGGGATCTGAACCGGTACTCGAACTGGTCGCGCTGGACCCGCTCCATGCCGAGATTGTCCTGCGCTCGGATCACTATGGCACCCTTGAGCCGGGCATGCCGGTTGAGGTGCTTGTAGGACCAGAGGGCAAACCCTACCAGGGGACTGTCAAGATTGTGGATAAGGTTATTGATGCCGCCAGTGGCACCTATGGTGTCCGGGTTGAGGTGCCTAATCCGGGGGCTCGTTTACCTGCAGGACTAAAATGTCGCGCTGCGTTTAATGTGGCAAAAGCGGAGTGAGTGTGTACTTACTGTTTTGTGGCGGTAACCAGATAAAACGGGGTTTCCAGTTCAATGTGTTGAATGGTGATATCGGTGAACCCGTTGTTTTGCAGTTGAGCCACATAGTCGTCTGAGGTTCTGAAAGAACGAAAAAACAAAAACATGGGCAGCATGGAATAAGACAGACGCTGGTTGTTTATCTGGACAGGGCTTCGTTCAAAAATCAATACCGTTCCGCCGGGCTTGAGTGCAGTATAAGCCTGTTCCAGAAATCGTTGTGTCGCATCAGCAGGCCAGTCGTGCAGGATGGATTTGAAGGTAACGATATCCATATTGCCCGGTAATTGATCAGACAGCGCGTTGGCTTTAAAAAAACGGATACGGCGTGCTTCAGGGGTATCCGCCACATGTTGGATGCCTACCTCGCAGACCACGGGAAGATCAACAACTGTCGCCAGTAGTCGTGCATGCCGCCTGCAGAGTTGCCGGGAAAACTCACCGCTGTTCCCCCCAATATCCATTAACTGTCGGTATTGACTGAAATCGTGATGTGCCAGACAGGCTCCTGCTTCATAGCGGGTATATGTGGAGGTGAAGTGCATCCAGCGACGCGTGAGCGCCATATTCTCATCAGTCACTACAAAACAGCGGTGGTAACCAAATAATTCAAATAACTTCGACTGCTCCATGAACTGTTGCGGGTTTTGCAACAGTGTCGTGAACCCGCTCATGACATCCGGTGCAACAAGATTGCTGAATGCAATTTTGGTTTCCAGCAGATCGCGAAAGCGCAAGGCATTGCGAAATTGTGTTGTCAGTTGAATGCAGTCACTCTGTCGCTTGATCACCTGGTTGGCGGTGAGTAACGCCAGCAGGGTTTCTGTGCCCAGCCTGTCGCTGCGGAGGCAGTCGCAGGCTTGCGCAAGGTCTATTTGCTGATGGCTGCTGAGTAAGTCGATCAAGCCGGTTTCCAGTGCACTGTTCAGCGCCTGATGATCCATGAAGGTGGTCAGGTAGCGGTCAATTAGCAGGTAGTCGGTGTAATGATCACCTTTTGGCTTGGTGGGTTTGTCAGCAAGGTTTGTCATGGCTGGGTGGCTTCCTTCAATGTCTGTTTTTTTGCCCAGTCCTGAATAACAGTGAGCGCCTGCTGGCAAAGGGTCACCACATTGTTGTTTCCTTCAAGGGTGTAATCCGCATGGGGCCGAACTTTTGCGATTTGTTTTGTCAGCAGGTCATGAACACTGGCGGTGTAGTTGTCCAGGTACTCCTGCAGCCAATGGATATTGTCAGATGCGGCGGACGAACTGTCTGAACGTTGGAAATGTTCGGTGAATGCCCGGATATTTCTGGCCAGGGCAATATCCAGGGGAATATCGATCCACAGCATAAGATCAATATGCCGGGCGGAATCTGCATGGCAATAACCGAACGGCGTTTCAAACAGGATGAAATTTCGGGGCTTTATGGAGAAGGTTTGATCAGGTGGTGTAACGGCACATTTGCGTTTCAGACGGGACAGGTCTTCACTTAAACCCGGAATATCAAGCACGTTGTAATCTATATCGTTGTCCAACCATTGAATGATGGTTTCAACGGACTGTTCCGTGATGGTCTGATAATGGTCATAGTCAATAATGCTGGCATCCAGATGCATGGCGAGTGCACGGGTCAGTGTACTTTTGCCACAGCCCGGCGGCCCTGCAATGGCGATGATTGAGGCCATTACTGCTTATCCGTTATTGGTATTCTTACTGCAGAGTATATTCGTGACGGGGCAGCGTTGGCTATGTCGATCTTGATAATGCCCGCATCCCTGGTGAATGTTTTGAGATAGCAGGGTTTTTATCAACGTACCGGAACCAAAGAGCGTACAATATCGCGATGACGTTGATTTCAACTATGGATTTTTTATGGCACTGAAAGCCACTATTTTCAAAGCAACACTCAGCATTGCGGATCTTGATCGCAATTATTACCAGAATCATAACCTGACCATTGCCCGGCATCCTTCGGAAACGGATGAACGGATGATGATCAGGTTGCTGGCCTATGCGTGCCATGCCAGTGAATCACTGAGCTTTACCAAAGGGTTGAGTACGGATTCAGAGCCGGATCTATGGCAGAAGTCGCTCAGTGATGACGTTGAATTGTGGATTGATCTTGGCCAGCCGGATGAAAAACGTATTCGCAAGGCGTGTGGGCGGGCGATATCTGCCTGGATCTACAGCTATGGTGGGCGTACAGCGGATATCTGGTGGCAACAGATACGTAACAAGTTGACCCGGTTTGAGAACCTGACCGTTGTTAACCTGCCAGAGTCTGCGACTGACCAGCTGGCAGAAATGGCTGAAAGAACCATGCAGCTGCAGTGTATGATTCAGGATGGTGTTATCTCGATCAGCAACGACCGGCAGCATGTTACGATTGAGCCTCAACAGTGGCTGCTCAGTGGTGTGATGGCGTGAATTAAGACCTGTCAGGACGTGCGTAACGATCACTGTTGTGCTTCCATTATCGGTATGCGACGCAGGATAAACACAGGAATGTGAACCCATAATGTTTAAAGCCATCCGCGTTTTTCTCTTACTGATCGTTCTCTTTTTTATCGGGCTCAACACCTGGCAGACCATGATCCGGACGACAGACTGGAATGACCCATTATGGGTCACTATCTATCCCGTTAATGCTGCAGGCAATGACAAGGTTCAAGCGTATATTGATCGCTTGTCGGTCGATGATTTTGAAGGGCTGGAAACGTTTATGGCCGAGCAGGGGGCAGGTTATGGCCTGCCGCTTGATCAGCCTGTTGAGGTGAGTCTGGGCAGGCAACTGAATGAAAGGCCAGAAGATCCTCCGACGACCGGCAGCATGGTGGATGCTGTCACCTGGTCCCTGAAGTTTCGATACTGGGCATGGCGGATGAAGCAGACCAAGTCCGATGACATCGCCAATATACGACTATTTGTGCTTTATCATGATCCCGACACCATGCCTCGACTGGCACATTCCGCCGGTATGCAGAAAGGATTGATTGGTTTGATCAATGCTTATGGAGACTGGCGTTATAGGGGGAGTAACCAGGTCGTCATTGCCCATGAAATGCTGCATACCGTTGGCGCAACGGATAAATACGATTTCTCGAACGCTCAACCCATTCATCCCCATGGCTATGCCGAGCCGGATCGTACGCCATTATATCCCCAGCGTTACGCCGAGTTGATGGGAGGGCGTATTCCCAGGAGTGCGGATGAAAGCGCTATTCCGGAGAGCCTCGATAAGGTCAGGATCGGGCGGGAAACTGCGCGGGAAATAAACTGGTTATCGCAGTAATCTGATCATTTAGCGTAAGCAGACTGCCCGCAGTAAAAGGTATATGCAGGCAGGTATTCATTCTCAGTAGGGCAGTACAACTACTGTGCTGCCAAAATCAATAAACTCCTGATGTAACCATTTTGCCGCGTCCACCCTCACCCTGATACAGCCATGACTGGCCGGCCGGTTGGGCACATGATCGGAACCGTGGATGGCGTAACCCTGGTTGAAAAACATGCAATACGGCATTGGGGCGCCGCCTTCACCGATCGGGTAGGTGTTGGAATAACATTTTGAGGTTCCCTTGCGATAAACCTGAAATGCACCGTCTGGTGTACGACAATTGCTGTTGGTGTCGGTGCACCAGTCTTTACCGCCCGAAGCTCGCCCCATGCCGACCAGCTGACCGGTATTGTCATAGGCTGCCCAGACATTGATACGTGGGCTATAGATAAAAAGATCTTGCTGAATGGAAGGGATCTCGGGAGGAAAACTGAGGAAGATATCCT
Source organism: Kistimonas ophiarachnellae (assembly GCF_057552235.1). NCBI lineage: Bacteria > Pseudomonadati > Pseudomonadota > Gammaproteobacteria > Oceanospirillales > Endozoicomonadaceae > Kistimonas > Kistimonas ophiarachnellae. Next base: position 12,379 of record NZ_BAAJPA010000008.1, read on the forward strand.
CCGTGAATTCCTGTTGTTCAAGATCAAGATATTGCACTGATGGATGGTTTGCTAACGATTGATACGCAGCAACGTCGTCACCGCAGGGTTTATCCTGTGCACAATAAAATTCAGGTTCGGTATCCAGCGCAAAAGACGACGAGATTGAAAAAACACAGCGCCATAGAATAACTACAGAAACCGTATACTGCTTACAGTTCAACATGACGACAACTTCCCTGTCAGTGAAACGCTATTACGGGTACTTCTTCTGTTTGAACGAACTGTCAACTCAGGATGGTTTCAGGACTTTGCAGTCTCAAAAAATGAAAAACAAAGGCCTTTTTTTTACTCCTGCATTTTGTGGACAGTACTAGAGTAAATATAGTCAAAACAGGGAGTTATCATGCGTTGTAACGGGTTTGATGGCTCTTTGCAGGAACTCTGAAAGGCGAATAACTTAACATGTGTCAACTATCGGATTAGACTGAATATAAACAGGGTGACATGGAAGGCAAAGGCCAATAATGCGTCACAATAAGACATGGAATGGATTATTACCTGTTGTTGGCGTCGTGACTCTTGTCGGGTTGTCCGGTTGTGCGAAAGAGAAGCTTGAGGTAGTGGAATCCGGGTTCAGCTGTTCAGGGGAAATTAATTCAAATGTCTGGAATTGTACCGGCACCGCCAAAATGGAGCGGGATGACCTGGAGCAGACGTTTGTCGTGATTGATGACCCGGTGCCTGCACAGGTAACGGTGTCAGCGGATATTCCTCCGGACGAAGCAGTGGTGCCTGACGAAGCACAGGCTTCTACGGAAGAGTCAATTGTAGCGGCGGAAGGTGCTGCTGTTGATGAACCGGTAGACGTTGCTGAACATACGCCAATTGATGATCAGTTACCTGGTGAGAGCCAAACATCCAGAGAAGAGCCGGAAGTGGTGGCAGAGGTTGAGCCGATCCCTCCGGAGCCTGAGTGGGTGCAAACGATTCCTGCTGAATCGGTAGCGACTCCGGACATTGATCAATCCTCTGTTACTCCTGCCTCACAGGGACAAACGATACCCGCTGAAGCCATCGTATTATCCGCTCCGGAAACCATGGTGGCGCCAGCGGCAAATAATCAGCCGACCTCTCCTGATTGTTCTCCAAACTACAGCGCGGACAAGTTTTACCTGCAGTTCTCGGCTTCACGTCGGACTGATGGTTTAAAAGTGCTTGCCGCCCGTTTGCAACCGGTGGAGACGGAGATCATTCAGACCCTGGTGAAAGGTGAGCTCTGGCAGGTGCTGGTCAGTAAAGGGTTCAGTACCCGTGAAGCGGCCGGATCCCTGGCCACGTTGCTGGAGCAGCAGGGCGTCAACAAGCCCTGGGTACGATCCGGTCATTCACTCTTGCAGGTAATGGCTGACCCATCGCTGACGTTGCCAGGTGCCTCGGGATGTCCGTAAGTATCGTGCGCTGATATACGACAAACATCAGAAGGTGTGCTTTTCAATGGTGAGTCTGGGCTTGTAACGGGGTATTCTGCGAGCGTGTTCCGGACCATCCTTGGTGGCGCATCCTTGCGCCGGGGTACATCCTTGTGATTTCAGGTTACTGATAACCGGTGATGGGAAAAACCGGAAAGTTCCCCTCCCTGTTGTAAGCCTTTTCCTACGACGCTGTGTTCTACTGCCCGGAATCCATCCGACCGATCTGGCGTTGCCATTGCAGTCAGGTGCAGCCTTGCGGTTAAATGGAGTTCGTTTGAAATATTTTACAGATTGGGTGGCTTGGATATCGTACTGCCAGATTTTCAGGTGATATAAGAATTATGCGGGTGTTTCATGCAACTGAATGATCAGAATCTTTTACGTTCACAGGCTTATATTGATGGCGTCTGGGTCAGCAGCCAGAAGACTCTGCCTGTGACCAATCCTGCCAATGGTGAGCTACTGGTTCATGTTCCTGATCTCGGCGAGACAGAGACCGATGCCGCTATTCAGGCTGCAGCGAGTGCACAGACATTATGGAAGCAACAGACCGCCAAAGCCCGTGGAACCATTCTTCGTCGCTGGTATGAGTTGATCATTGAACACCAGGAAGACCTGGCCCTGCTGATGACCAGTGAGCAGGGCAAACCGCTGACTGAATCGCGGGGGGAAGTGCTTTATGGGGCCTCATTTGTTGAGTGGTTTGCGGAGGAGGGCAAGCGAGCCTATGGCGATGTGGTACCCGAGCACCTGCCGGGACGTAAAGTGCTGGTTACTCGCGAGCCCGTAGGTGTAGTGGCAGCTATCACTCCCTGGAATTTCCCGATTGCCATGATTACCCGAAAAGCCGCGCCGGCCTTGGCGGCAGGTTGTTCAATCGTGATCAAACCCGCTGAAGCAACACCCCTGTGTGCCCTGGCGCTGGCAGAGCTGGGAGATCGTGCCGGTATACCCGCCGGTGTTTTGAATGTTGTGACAACGGCACGACCGGCTGAAGTCGGGCAAGCCATGTGTGCCAGCCCTATTGTAAGAAAGCTGTCGTTCACAGGGTCGACAGCTATCGGCAAGCTATTGATGAAGCAGTGTGTGGACACCGTGAAAAAAGTATCCATGGAACTGGGAGGCAATGCGCCATTTATTGTGTTCGAGGATGCCGATATTGATCGTGCGGTAGAAGGGCTGATGGCGTCCAAATTCCGTAATTCCGGACAAACCTGTGTGTGTACCAATCGTGTCTTTGTCCATGACTGTATTTATGACGTATTTGTCGAAAAGCTGGCGGGACAGGTCGAACAGCTCAAAGTCGCACCCGGTGTGACTGATGGAAGCCAGCAGGGACCACTGATTAATGAGGCCGCCGTAGAAAAAGTGGAGCAGCATGTTGCCGATGCGGTGGAAAAAGGGGGACGGTTGCTGGTGGGCGGTCAGCGCCACAGTTTGGGGGGAACCTTTTATGAGCCCACCGTTATTGCTGACGCCAATACGAAAATGATGTGTTTCCGGGAAGAAATTTTCGGGCCGGTCGCACCGGTGTTCCGATTCAGTAATGAAGAAGATGTTATTGCTATGGCAAATAACACCGAATACGGCTTGGCAGCCTATTTCTATGCCCGTGACCTGGGCAGGGTATTCAGGGTGGCTGAAGCGCTGGAATATGGCATGGTCGCTGTCAATGAAGGCATTCTGTCTACGGAGGTGGCCCCTTTTGGTGGCTATAAGGAATCCGGCATAGGTCGGGAAGGTTCGAAATACGGCCTTGATGAATACCTGGAAATCAAATACACCCTGTTGGGTGGTTTGTAATTACCACATTCACGATTCAATGTTTTCGTTTGCGCAATGGCGCGGTGTAACGTCGCTCCATTGCTATTCATAATGCGCGGGTCATAATGTCTCAGCCCTGAAAATACACACTATACGTTTAATGGCGCCATAGGGAGAGGTCATGGAACTGCTGATGCCATTTGCCCGCGGCTTTGTTGTCAATGCCGGAATGATTGCTGCTATTGGTGCGATTAATGCGTTTGTGCTCCGCCAGGGTGTATTACGACAGCATTTGCTGGCGACTGTTTTATTCTGCGCGCTGGCGGATACGCTGCTTATTCTTGTCGGGGCGGCCGGTCTGGGACTGCTGATCTCCCAGGTGGACTGGCTGCTCAAAAGCGCCCTTTGGGCTGGTGTCGTTTTTTTGCTCTGGTACGCCTGGTTGACATTGCGCAGTGACCCCGAGCCTGAGCAGTTGATACTCAGCAGCCAAGGCAACAGAAATCTTCGTAAAACACTTTTAGTGTTGATGGGGCTGTATTTCATTAATCCCCAGACGCTTGTTGAAGTGGTGGTATTAATTGGATCCATGGCCGCCCAGTATCCGGATGACCAGCGTCTGGCGTTTACGGTGGGCTGTATTCTGTCATCGTGGATCTGGTTTTTTGGTTTTGGCTATGGTGCAAGGCGTCTGTCGCACCTGTTGTCTTCACGGACAGCATGGCTTTGGCTGAATCGAGTGACGGCACTGATTCTCGTGATTGTTGCTGTCTCAATGGCAAGGCAGGCGCTGATGTCGTAGTCCTGCTGCTTCAGGGGTGTCTGAAGCAACAGGACAGAAGGCAAATAGCGTCAGGTATCAGCTTTTGCCGGGTGAGAAGGTTTTAGTTTTTTCAAACTGGCCGTCAAACAAACCGTAGCGCACATAGCCTTTGGTGTCGGGCAGTTCCAGTGTCCAGCTCTGCCCGGCATACAGGCGGGTACCCTCTGACAAAGGTTTGCAGCTGTCATCCTTTTTACTTGTGCAGAATTTTCCGTTTCTCAGAACGGCGTTCATGTTGCCCCTGTTGGTGAAGACGATGGTATTCCCCTTCCACTCCGCCACGACGTCATATTTTGGGTTTGTGGGACGAATAAAGACCAGCGTCTGGTAGGCAATCAACAGCTTGATGGCGGTCTGTGTCGCCTGAATATCCCCGACGACGGGGCGAAATGTGACCCGATAGACTTCCTCTGTTGTGTTCGGGGTTTCCAGACTCACCAGACGTACTGTCTTGCGGCCATTGGGAGGAATAATGGCTTTCTGAGGTGTCGCCAGCAGTTTCAGTTTGTCCGGATCTGTAATTCTGATGCGTTCTTCATTCTCTCTTCCCGGGTTGATGACCTTGTAGACTTCCGTCTGCAGGTAGAGGTTTTCCGGATCCGGGTTGGACACCATGATGTCCTGCCTTGGCGGCTGGCCAGGCTCAAAGTAAACGATCATTTTGTCCAGCGACATGCTGGCGTGCAGCCCCGATGCTGCCACAGACAGCAGTGTGACCAGCAGAGGGGTAATAATCCTTCGCATCATAGTGGCTTCGTCCAGAAAAACAGGCGCAATAATACTGCGATTGTAAGTAGCCGCCGTAAAGGAATCCAGAGTGAATCTACTTCTGGATTACTCAGCGGCTACTGTAACCTGTGCGGCGCCGTAATAACGATTATCCTGCAAGTTGTTCCGTGCGGAATTGCTGAGGTCAATCGAGACGACAGGAGATGTACTGCAATCGCTTTGCCTGTCCAAGGGAAGCGTCCTGGCTGTTTGGAGATTGATAGGGGCTTGGGTTGACTGATCTGTCATAACCACCTGGTACGGGACTTCGTTGCCGGACTCCGAACTTAACACCATGCGCTGATCATTCCGGCTGCCACTGGCCTGCAGAGAGTAGTGGGACATGCCACTACCCTGCAGAGAGTAGTGGGACATGCCACTACCCTGTATACACAGTTTACGCTGCAGGGTGTTGGTAGGAATGATCTCGGCTGGTGCTTCGGGCAGAGGGTCGCCCGCAGCATTGCTGCTGGATTGCCTGGTTGTCGTGGTTTCCGCAGTCTCTGCCGTCGCTTCTGCAGCCTGTAAGGCCTGCACTTTCGATAACACCTGTTTGGCGGTCACGACTGTCACCGTTGTTGTATCACTGGTGGTGGCTGTCTCTGTTGCAGTGGTTTCTCCATTTGCTTCTGATACCACGTCAGGCTCAACGGAAAGGGTTTGTACCGATAACCGGGGCGGTATAACAAGGGTAATAGTGAAACTACCACTGGAGGTTTTGCCCACTGTCCCTTGGCTGGCCGCCTTGGACAGGGAGACATTACTTGCGACTGATGCCAGAAACAGCGCCAATAAAAAGCGACTGACGACACCACCAGGGCGGAACTGCTGTTGACTGGGCGCACACGCTGCTACCGGCATACTCCGGTGCGAGTGGTGAAGCCCGACTACTCGAACATCCATGTTACGACTGGCCTTCACTGATTTCTGATTTCAGTATAGGCCGGAGGAGTGGCTCTAAATCCTGTGTCTAGCCGTATTTAAACACCCATATCTGATAAGGGCGGGGTGTTTATCATTGCTTATGAAATAACGCCGTAGTCAGCGCCGGAATTCTGGCGAAAACAGGTATTCATCCCGCGTCACCTGCGGGAATCCCAGTATCAACGTGACCGGGAATCCGTTACAATTCGCCGCTTTATCGTACTGCGGTAGCAACACCCCGGTCTTTTCGAGTGACGAATCCGGAGTCTGTCTGGATATAGGTTGCCTCTGCAGCAGGGTATATCCAGACGGGGTCAGGCTTTCGGCCTCGCCAACACATTTGCCATGAATTCTTAACTATCATGTGCAGCTAAGGTTTGCGTCACCTTTGGTGAGGGAAACCTTATATTGACCAGAAAGGCGCATTTATCATGTCAGAAAACATTCCTCAGTTCCGGGAACTCGGACTTGCCGAGCCCATCCTGCAATCTTTGCAGGAACTGGGTTATGAAACTCCTTCACCGATCCAGGCGGAAAGTATTCCTCTGCTGCTGGATGGCTGTGACCTGCTGGGCCAGGCCCAGACCGGTACCGGCAAGACCGCTGCCTTCGCGCTGCCGCTGCTTAACAACATCGACCTGTCCAGCAAGGATACCCAGTTGCTGGTTCTGGCGCCGACCCGCGAGCTGGCGATCCAGGTTTCCGAAGCATTCCAGTCCTATGCCCGTTACCTGAAAGGGTTCCACGTGCTGCCGATCTACGGCGGCCAGAGCATGGGACAGCAGCTGCGCCAGTTGCAGCGTGGCGCCCAGATTATTGTCGGTACGCCAGGCCGGGTCATGGACCATATTCGCCGTGGCACCCTGAACCTGGACACCCTGAAGGCGCTGGTGCTGGATGAAGCCGACGAAATGCTGAAGATGGGCTTCATCGACGATATCGAGTGGATTCTGGAGCATACGCCGGAAGAGCGTCAGATCGCGCTGTTTTCCGCCACCATGCCGGAAGCAATCCGCAAGGTTGCACACCGTCACCTGAAGAATCCCCGTGAAGTCCGTATCAAGGCCAAGACGACAACTGTCGACACCATCGAGCAGTCTTACTGGCTGGTCAGCGGCCTGCACAAGCTGGATGCGTTGACCCGTATCCTGGAAACCGAAGAAAGCGACGGTCTGATCATTTTCGTGCGCACCAAGACCTCCAGTGTCGAGCTGGCGGAAAAGCTGGAAGCCCGTGGTTACGCCAGTGCCCCGCTGCACGGTGACATGACCCAGGCCCTGCGTGAGCGTACTGTTGAAAAACTGCGTGAAGGCAAACTGGATATCGTGGTAGCCACCGATGTGGCCGCCCGTGGTCTGGACGTTGAACGGATCAGCCACGTTATTAACTACGATATTCCTTACGATACTGAAGCTTACGTTCACCGTATCGGCCGTACCGGTCGTGCTGGTCGTAAGGGTAAGGCGATCCTGTTCGTGGCGAACCGCGAGCGTCGTATGCTGCGTTCCATTGAGCGCGCGACCCGCCAGACCATTCAGCAGCTGACCCTGCCGACCCGTGAACTGGTGGCCGAGCGTCGTGTGTCCAAGATGCTGCAGCAGGTTCAGGAAGCCCTCGACAACGAACAGCTGGATTTCTTCAAGGGTGTGGTGACCGATATGCGTCACCAGACCGAAGTCGACACCATCGACCTGGCTGCCGCCCTGCTGTTCCTGGCGCAGAAAGACCGTCCCCTGCAGCTGAAGGAAGAGCCGGTACGTACCCGTGAACCCCGTCAGCGTGATGACCGTGACGGTGGTCGTGAGCGTCGTGACCGCGGCGATCGAGGCGATCGTGGTGAGCGCCGCTCCCGTGAATTTGCCAATGTAAACATGCAGCGTTATCGCCTGGATGTTGGCCGTGAGCACGGCGTGATGCCGGGTAATATCGTTGGCGCCATTGCCAACGAAGCGGAGATCGACAACCGCTACATCGGTCACATCAAGCTGTTTGATACCTACAGCACGGTAGATCTGCCTGAAGGCATTCCTGGTGAAGTTCTGCAGCATCTGCAGAAAGTACGGGTCTGCGGCCGTCCCCTGAAGATGGAGCAGGTTCCCGGTGGTGGCGAGCAGCGTCCACCGCGTCGCGGAGGCCAGGGCGGCAACCGTCGTCGTGAAGGTGGTCGTGACGGCGGACGTGAAGGTGGCTACCAGCGTCGTCAGCCAGCCAGAACTGAATAAGGCCTGAAAAAAAAACCGCTATTGATTGATTCAATAGCGGTTTTTTTATGTCCCCATGTTTTTGTTTGTACTGCGTTACACGGCCTCGTCCAGCGCTTCTTCCTGATCGATGGTTTCCTCGTCGTTCATGCCGAGTTCCTTGATTTTCCGGGTCAGGGTATTACGTCCCCAGCCCAACAGAAGAGCGGCATCCCGTCGTCTGCCACAGGTATGCTTCAGCGCTGTTTCAATCATGATCCGCTCAAACGTGGGAACTGCCCGGTCCAGCAGGCCGCTTTCACCGCGGGTGAGCTGTTGGTCCGCCCAGTTGCGCAGCGCTTGTTCCCAGTTATTGCCGGTGGTTGATGACCGCTGTTGATCCAGCAGTTCCGGTGGCAGGTCAGATACGTGTACTTCCCGGCTGGAGGCCATCACCGTAATCCAGCGACAGGTGTTTTCCAGTTGTCGGACGTTGCCGGGCCAGTCCAGGCTGCTCATGTAGGCTTCCGTTTCCGGGCGGAGCAGCTTGGGTTCTACATTCAGTTCGCGCGCTGCTCGATCCAGGAAGTGACGGGTAAGCAACGGAATGTCTTCACGACGGTCGCCAAGACGCGGCAGGTGAACCCTGATGACATTCAACCGATGGAAGAGGTCTTCCCGAAAGGAACCTGCAGAGACCAGTTTTTCCAGGTTCTGGTGGGTGGCAGCGATAATTCGCACATCGACCTGTACAGGCGTATGACCGCCTACCCGGTAGAATTCACCGTCGGCCAGAACCCGTAAGAGCCGGGTCTGGGTTTCAGCAGGCATGTCGCCGATTTCATCCAGAAACAGGGTGCCGCCATTGGCCTGTTCAAATCGGCCGCGGCGCATCTGGTTGGCGCCGGTAAAGGCGCCTTTTTCATGGCCGAAAAGTTCAGATTCAATCAAGTCCTTGGGAATGGCTGCCATGTTCAGGGGAATAAACGGGTTGGCTGCACGCGGGCTGTGGCGATGCAGGGCATGGGCCACCAGTTCCTTACCGGTTCCTGATTCGCCGTTGATCAGCACCGTGATATTGGATTGTGACAGACGACCAATGGCGCGAAACACTTCCTGCATGGCAGGCGCTTCACCGATGATTTCCGGCGTAGCGGCTCTCTCCATCCCCGGGTGCTGAATTGCCTGTTCACGAACATGAGACAGTGCCCGTTTGATCAGGGTGACGGCTTCATCCACATCAAACGGCTTGGGCAGATATTCGAATGCACCTCCCTGGTAGGAGGCGACGGCACTGTCAAGATCTGAGTGTGCGGTCATGATGATAACGGGCAAGGCGGGATAGTCGTCCTTGATCAGCTTTAGCAAATCCAGGCCACCCGTACCGGGCATGCGGACATCGCTGATAATGACGTCAGGCTGCTTGCTCGCGATGGCGGCCAGTGCGGCATCCGCGGTTTCGAATCTGCTGGTCTGGATCCCCTCCTGGGCCATGGCGCGCTCAAGCACCCACCGAATGGAACGATCGTCGTCTATGATCCAGACGTTACCGGTTGTGCTCATGGTGCTGCTCCTGCATCTGCTTGTCTGTCTGGCTGTTCAAAGGGGATGAACAGGGAGAATACGGTTTTGCCGGGCTCACTTTCACAGGTAATGGCGCCGCTGTGCCGGGTGACAATGGATTGGGCAATACTCAGCCCCAGGCCGGTGCCGTCTGCCCGTCCGCTGATCATGGGATAGAACATGTTTTCCACCATGTCGGCGGGGATGCCGGGACCATTGTCAATAATGTCCAGGCGACAGATCAGTCGGTGGCGGATATTGCCAATGGTGAACTGGCGCATGATTCGTGTCTTGAGCGTAATATTGCCGTCGCTGAGTGGCATATGCTGGCTGATGGCCTGCATGGCGTTACGCACGATATTGAGGGTGGCTTGAATCAGCTGTTCGGCATCGGCGGAAATAGGGGGAATGCTGGGGTCATAGTTTCGGGTGAGGGTCATGTTACCGCCGGTTTCCGCATCGATAAGACTGCAAACCCGTTCCAGCACTTCATGGATATTCACCTCGGCCAGCCGGGGTGGTTTTATCGGCCCCAGCATGCGGTCCACCAGGTTACGCAGGCGATCCGCTTCTTCAATGATGACGTTGGTATAGTCTTTCAGGGATTCATCCGGCAGTTCCCGCGCCAGCAATTGGGCGGCGCCGCGAATGCCGCCAAGCGGATTCTTGATTTCATGGGCCAGACCGCGGACAAGGATCTTGGCCGTTTCCTGGCGGGTCTTGATGGTTTCCTCGCGGGTGATCCGCAATAGCCGGTCCCGGGGCTGGAGTTCCATTAACAGTGTCGTTTGACCATTCTCGGTCACTGGCGTGACGGTGTAATCAGCAGTCAGGGTGCTGCCATTGGGCAACTGTAGTTTGGCTTCACGCTTGGTATAACTGGTGGCATTGCTCAAGGCCTGCTGAAGGTGCTCGGTGGACGGCGGCTCTTCACGGAACAGTTCGTCGATATGCAAACCATGCAGTTGTCTGTCGCTGGCTTCGATCAGGGTTTCTGCAGCCGTATTCATATACTGGAGCTGCAATCGGGCATCAAAGGCCAGTACGGCAGTGGTCAGGTTTTCCAGTAATGTCTGGTACATGGGCAGTAATAATTCTTGTGGATAATCCGGTTGCATGTTGCACTCCTCCGGTTAATGCAAAAAGCAAACCAGTACCGGGAAACTATCGTGCATGACCCGCCTGGTGTTTGTGTTGTGTGCAGACGTGTTCCTGATTGGGGCGGGATATTTTGACATAGACAGCAAAATGCACCAACAAGGTGCATTGAGTTTTTTGGCGTTTCTTTACGCTGTAATCAGGAGGTTACGGGGTCGGTGCAATGGGTGGTGCAGGTTGCGGGTTAAACAGGGCCGAGTGACGATAAACATAAATGGTGCGTGGAGAACTGGAGAGCAGCACTTTTTTGCGCTGGTCCAGCACCTGTGCCGTCAGGGTGTGCTCTCCACGGTAGGGTTCTTTTATCGTGAAGCTGCCATCTTTACTGAGGCCTACCTCTTTACCGTTTTGCATGAGACGGATGAGATGCCCATTGAGTAGTTTCGGCGAGATGGTTGTTTTCACTGTGATTTCTGTGGGGTTACGCAGATTTTCTTTTTCTCCTGGCGTGGTAATCAGCACTTCATTGTAATTGTAGCGAGATGTTACAGGTTCTGGAGGCGTGGACTTCGATTTGATCAGGGGTTGGGTAGGCACAATCTGAGTTGGCTTCAGCTCAACGGCTTCAGCGTTTGCATCAGGTGCCGGATCATCGGTGTAAACGACAGACCCATCTTTTTCAATGACACGGTATATCTCAGAGTCAGCCAATGTATACGGCGCAATAAGCAGTGAAAAAAAAGTGACGGCCATCACTGCCTGTCTGGATACGTGCATGAAGTAGCCCTTGTTTTGATTGTTATCTGCCAACATCATAGCGGCTCGCAGAAGACAACTCCATTCTGGACTGGGCCTGTTGCAATAAAAAACAGACAGGTCTATCCGTGGAATGATTTTAGTCATCATTATCGTGGTAATTAATGTCACGAAGGATGAGTTTCGTCACTAAGCTACAGGGTTCCTGTGTTTTTATGAATTTACTAACGTCAGCAGGCTTCACAGTAATCCCTTTAAAAAAGTATCCGATGGAACTTAGTTTTCTAAGCCCTTTTTCAGATTTTGCGGCATACTCGGCCGCATCCCAACGGGTTAAATAGGCTGTGCCACGATTGAAACGAACACCCATAATATTTCTATCCTTAGACCATTTTTGTAATTGTAGTGGATGGGGATAGGTTTAATCGTATTTGGATGGTCATTTTTGGCGATAAACATCATGGGCATATGTTTTGAATATGATGCCGACATTTTATGCTTCTTCTTCAATTTCAGTGGATTAACATTGGTGGCATAGCATGATCAGGATCGCCAGCTCATCATATCCACTTACGGCGATAGAAAAACAACAACTGAATAATAAATAGCAGGCAGGGCAAACCGTAGAAAATCAAGAAGCCACTCTTGTCATCAGCACCGGGAATGCCGCTCAGATTGATACCGAGAAGGCCTGTCAGGAAAGTCATTGGCAGGAAAATAGTCGTGATCAGGGAGAGTAAATAAACACGCTGGTTCAGTGCATCAGACAGCAGGATCATCAGTTTGACCAAAACATCCCGTTGCGGGGCCACATAACGTCGGATGTACATCGTCTGGCGTCGAATCACCGCGAAATCATTTCGCAGTGCCGGATCATGTTCGGTCAGTAGCCGTTCTTCAAGGCCGGTCATCCAGAAGGTCAATCAGGATAATTTTGTGATTGGCCAGGTGGTCGCAGAGGAAGACGATAAAGCTGCCGGTATTTCCAGGGTAAAAGCCATCCTGAATATGGTTGGCGATACTGTTGATGGCATTAATGTAGCGGTTTGACACGGTTACGATCCGGTGCCGGGTGAAGTAGCCGCGAACCGGTGTCATATCCTCTTCGCGGGGGGATGTCTTTAAGATTGATCGCACGCAGGGAAATAAACAAACCTTGCCAGGGCTGGTTGGCTTTTGGATTGACCTGATCAGGCAGCAGCATGTCTTTGGCGATATCGGGCAGATCGCTGCCAGTGATTGATTTGATCCTGTGTCAGGGGCCGATCATGGGGCATGAATACAGGCATACATAAAACAATGGGACATGGTGTAACGTTCTTTGATTGAAAATGCTAAGAAAAGCTATCTTCGGGAACTCTTGTGGCATAGTTTTGTAAGGTAAGGCCAAGGCACTGTCAAAAATTGTGCTGTCACTTAATGAATTAGACGGTAGCTCATAATTTCCATATCTCACTGGATGCTCCTGAAAGGATAATAGTTTTTTCTGCATGTTTATGGTGAATAAAGAGAAGCTCAATATTCGGGAGTAATGGTAGGGGTGAGGTTGCTTTTTGAACGTATTATTATTGATGTTGGTTAATATCGTTGTGTTGAACGTTGTTGAAAAGAAAGTGTGGTGATATGGCTGGAGAGTCTTTTAATTCCGTTTAATGAAAATAAGGTCAGTGATTCAGATGATTTTGTTAGTGATGTTTTAAGTTGTTTGAAAAAATATATCTCACAATTTAATTTTTTGTGGGGAAAAATGATCAGGAAAGATTCACCAGTTCTACCGAAAACCAGGGAGGACACGTCAGCATCAAAGGAAAAAGCAGTGGCAGAGTCGATGGAAGCCATGTCACTGGAAGCAGGTAAAGCCGCTATGGCGTCGGGTGGTCATACTACACCAGCGGAACCTGTGGGCTTGCAGGCAAGGGTTGTGACACCTGTTATGCATAAAATGCTGGATGGTGTTCTTGCCTCAAATAAGAAAATATTACCTCAAATGAAAGGTGGCATATACGCTAAATTATTGGTGGAGCTAGAGTCATTTCTCATAAAGGGTTTCTTGGGACGTACGCAAGAAAGTGAAAGTGATGTGGCATTTATTGCTTGTGCGAGGAATGCATTCAATGGCTTCTGTAAGATGTATCCAAGTGAACCTGTATTAGTCATGTCTATTAAAGCACTGGTTTGTGAACAGGATAATGATCAAGTGATAAAGCGTTTTGGAGATGAACTAGCTGTAGTGGATGATAATTTTAACCTTCTACGTGTTAATATTATAAAGTTCACAATGCTGTATACTCTTATGTCAAGTGTTAAGCGGGGGTCGAAAACGCTTTCGTCAGATGAAAATAAATATATTGTTGAACAATATATGTGTAACTGCTTGAAAGATTTAAAAACACTACTATCTGTCAGAGATAAGAGTGATACCCTTGATTTTACCCGCTATGGAATGCTGATACTCTATCTTTTGAGTATGGAAATTTTAACAGAGATTGTTGCTGACCTGCAGGAAACGATTAAGAAAATTATATTGAATGCTTATGATTATTTACTTAATGATGAAATGGTCAAAAGTATTGCGTTTGATGACTATATACGAAGCTTGGGCTATCTATTTTCCATGTTTTTAGTTGAATATGATCATTGTGATACTAAATCATCTAAACATAATGAGAGTAGATTTTATGGGGTTTTGAAAAAAATATCGGAATGTGTGGTCGATGAGCCTGGGCATGGAGTAGAAATGTTTTTCAAGAAAGTTATGGCTAGGTATTCTTTTTGGACGGAAAATTATAATGAGGCTTTCTCATTTATCATGAGACATGTAAATGTCAATTCTGCAAATGATATAGTTACCTGGTATAGCCGTATACTGGTTATAATGACCTCGGTTGATTATGACATCATCATGGATAAAAGTGTGATAAAAATAATCATGGAAATACAAAAAGAATCTGTCATTGTTGATGTAAGTGAAGTCGAATTAGCACTTGAAGCAATTAATAATGAAAGAGTATTGCGTGATAGTGAAGCCAAGCAATATCTAGATAAACAAAAAATGATGATCAAAAGTAGCCATTTGTCGGAAAGACAAAGGCAAGAGAGGTTGGATAAAGCAGAGCTGGCGGCGTTAGACATAAAGAATTTAGATAAAAGTCTAAAAAGGCAGCCTCATACAGGAGTCAGAGATATTCTTCGTCCTGGCCGTCGGATGAACTATGTGGCAGAAAGACTCTCTCAGTATTTAGTGATGAAATTTTATACGTCAGTAGTACCAATCTTTGTATATGACGATGATCCGCAGACAGGCAGCCCTTCTTCTTTGCAGCGGGTTTCACCTCCCGCTGGTGCGGAGTCATTACCGGGCACAACCCTGAAAGGTGATGAACGACGGATAGTCAATGTCGCCGAAAAAGCGGTGGAAATGCTCGGCCATGAAACGACATTGCATTTGTTTGGTGAAGGTGTTTACCAACTTTTTCAGAAACGAGAAAGTGAGGCTGTCATCCATTTTACAAAACTATTGGAGAAAATTGAGAATGAGGAAAAGCAAGGGATAAGAGAAAACTATCCCTGTTTTGATCCATCACTGAAATTATGTCGGTTGTTAATCGGATTATGCTACGAGCGGCAGGGGGCTAAAGCAAAAGGAAAGGCTAAGGTAAGAGCAAAGATAAAACGTGAAAACTATGAAAAAGCACTGGAATTCCTTGCGACGAAAAAAACATTGGATTGTGCTGATAAAGTTATAGCTTTGGCACGCATATATTTAGCATTTAAAGACAAGCAAGCGATTAATCAATTATTGAAAAAGTACCCTGAGCCTCCCGGTGGCAACATTACCCTCTGGGAGGCGCTTGCGTTAACGGCACGTGATTCATCCTCAGATGAATCCACAGGCTTTAAAGCATTGAAAGCAGAAGCCAAAAGTGTGCTAAGGACTGCTGAACTTGATGAAGGCTTGGCTGCTGATAGCGCTGTGCCGTTGTGGCCAAAGATACAGGACGCCATTCTGCAACAGAAAAGTATTTTAACTCCAAGGGACTATCTAAAGTTTGAGCGCTTGGCTGAAGAGGGGATAGCTAGGCAGGCAAGTGCCACTCAAAAGAAAAAGAAAGGAAAAAAAAGCGCACCCAAAGTTGAGTCGAGCAAGAAGAGACAGCAACCGTTGGATACAAAGCAGGAGGAAGTTCAATCTCAGGAAATAAGGAAAACAGACACGCACAGAAGAGAACTTGATATACCTGCTGCTGAAAAACAAGAAATAAGCTATATGGATCAAGCCGAACAATGGGTTGCAAGCGATACCTACAAGCAGCAGGTAAGGGTTGTAGAAAAACAGATATGTGATGTTTCTGCCGACCTTGATTACGCCTCATTCTGGGAAGATTTTTATGATGTGTTCGAAATTATCACAAGCATGGGGAAGGGGTATGATCAGACCTTAACGCTATTGAATCTATTGATGCTGCAGGAGAGAACTTATCAACGATCAAGAGTGATTGCTGGTAGTAATCTTAACTACATTTGTAAAAAATATAAGATTGAAAAAAATCGAGAAGCTATTCGAGCCAAAAAGCTTAATCTTGCAACTAATTGGTTACAAAATGCAAAGGATGAATTGATTCTTGTATTTAAATCACTTGGCATTAAATTACCTGATGATTTTATGAAGAATATTACCGGTCTCTTTACCGATCAGACCCTCAGTACATTAAAAGATCCGATACTTTCGGCTTTTCTTAGTAAAAGTAAAGCACTGCGTACTCGATTGGCGGGTGTCATAGCGGCTATTGGTCACCTTATTGCAGAAGGAGAGCGGATAGACCGGTATAGAGGTCCCTCTGAGGCAGATGATTTTTTTCGGGTTGCCAATAAAATCAATCCGGATCGTGTCTACCGAAAGATGGGCTGTAGTTCTCTTACGCATACAGAGCTGGATAAAGCCCAAGGTGCAGAAGCAAAGTCCGGGCTACTGGCAGGCATTGTCTGATGGGGAGAATGGAAACAAATCCTGCCAGATAAACAGGCGAAGCAGGCTTCTGCCGACGTATGATACAGAAGCCTGATAACCGATTTACTCAATGGCAGCCATCGGCGGTACTTTCTTATAGCGCCGCACGAACCAGCTGGTTGTCACGCTGGCAATGGCAATGGCCAGGGTCGCAAAAGGCGCAATCATCAAGACCATGGTGGTGATGCGGGCCATGTTTTCGGGTAAGAGTGTCAGCATGTAACCCAGACCTGTCAGGAGCAATACCCAGGCTGTTGCACTGAGTCCTGCGAAACGGAAAAAACGGGTCTGGTTTTTAACTCTCAATCCCATCATCAACGGTAACAATGAACGGACGACTGGAATGAATCGCGCCACAAAAAGTGCAATGACACCATGGCGATTCAACAGGTTGTCTACTGTTTGCATTCTGTGTGGCGGAACCCTGTGCACCCAGCCCTTGACGGTCGGCAAGTGGTCCAGCCATCGCCCCTGGATATAGGCAAACCAGCTGCCAATGGCAGAGGCCAGAATCAACAGAAGGACGACCAGCTTAAAATCAATGACGCCCATTGCCCCGAGGGTGCCGGCTAAAATCACCACGCTGTCGCAGGGAAGCGGTGCCGCGGGCAGGAACGCACTCTCCAGCCAGATCACGAATGTCAGGCAAACATAGATCATGACCATGCTTTCAGGGTTCTGCAGCGCTACGAAATCCTGGTGCCACAGCGCCAGGAAAATAGACACAAAGGAATCAAGCATCTATAGGTACCTTGTCGTAAAGGTGGTTCAGTGACAGCGTTTTCTAACGGGTGAAGGGACTGTTCCCTGGCCAGGTATCCGGGGCAAAACACGCAATGTCACAGTCAGCAAGGGAGCTTGAGGAGATAGGCTAACTCCCGTAGGCACTAATCTATATAGTTGTAAACCGACGTACAGCGACCGGAAACGTAACAGAGACGCTGAGGGCACCGGTCACATGGCGGAGAGATTAAGCTGCATTGGCAGCGACATCAAGCAGGAAATGTGTGTCTGACACTATTCTTTACTCTGCGTATCTTTTTATATGATTGCGTCAGTTAACGCTAGTATGTCATTCCCTGGAAACTGTTACCGGTATCAATGAACGTCAGCTGAAGTCTTTGGTCTGTGTTGGCTATGAGCAGGTAAAAAGAAGCGGTATTTTTCACGATATCCTCTGAGTTCGATCCAGGTAACGAAACAAGGTAATGTAAGAATATTAAGAAAGGAGAAGGGCTCTTTTACTATTTATTCAGTTTGCTCATCTATTTAACAGAGACTGAGATGCAAAATAAAAAAATAGCCCTGTAATAGCTGGCTCAGATATATAAAGTTTCATTTTTGTTTTGGGGCTGCTTTGTGGTGCATTGATTAACAATATCTGTCAATCATGTTTTTTCGTGGTAAACGGCTTTAACAAGCTAAGTTGTGTTATTTATCATAACTGAATCTATAGAAGCTCAGAAAATTTCAAACATTATCTTTGAATCAATACGGGCAAGAACTAATGGGGGAATATTCTGTCCAAAAATCTTGATCATCGTTGTTAAACTCTGGATGTCATGATATGGAACAAGCAAGCAAAGTGACTTCAGCCAAAGGCGGAGGGCAACCTCATAAATCGTCCAAGGATGAAAAAGCTACGAGTTCATCAGGTTCAATGAAAGGTCGGCAAGTACAGACTGGCGAGGCGCTAACAGGCGCTGTTGCACAATCGGGAGCGCAGCTTGATACCGGTTTGATGGTTGCGACGGATACAGACGCCCGTCGTATGCGCTTGACAACAGAAACCCAAATACGGGAAAAAATGCAGGCTTCTCGAGAGAGGCATCACACTGAAAAACATTCCCGTTTTGTGCTTCGTGAGTGGCCTGAATTCAAATGTCGGCCTCATAAATTGTTTGAGATAGTCGTCTGTGCAAGACAGTACAGGCGTGGACACGAGTCATATACAGCAGGGTTTGGCGATTATGCGTTTGGTGATAGAAGTGTGTGCCTGCTTCTGCAAAAGCATAAGGGTAAGAACATGTTGTTTATAGCAGAAGTGTATATGCCCCAAGAGGATAGAGACCAAATATTAGGGGTATTAAAAAATATTTCCAGTGCTGCCAGTATAGAGTGTTATCTCGTCAATACCGCGAAAGACGAAGACAGTGATCCAGTAATAGAGGAGCATCTGGAAGGTATTCTCAACGAGGCATCTCTCATCGTAAGTGCTCCCAGTGGTTTGATTAGTGCTTTAAGAAAAAACACAGGGCGATATGTTAATAAAACGTTTTGTTTCAATGAATATCACTTCGAAACAGATTTCCTGGAGGCTGGTTATGAGGAAAGTCATATTATTCCTTGTCCTACAGGCTTTAGGGGAAATATGAAGATATGTCGTTGTTTTGGTATTTTCTTATCATATCCTTACGCTATTAGGGATGGTTTCGAAAATGATTTGTTGAAAGAGAATATACCGCTAACTGTCAATGAAGATGGCAGCGTCAAGAGAAACAGGCACACATATTATGTATATGTCAGTCACGTTCATTCACTTGCCAGTGTTGTATCATTGATTATTAGAATCACCTTAAATGAGCCGGATGATATTATTATTGTCGCAAAGACCAGCGAAGATGCCAGAGATATAATAAAACAGAGGATGCAAAAATTAGAACATTTTTCGGTAAAAGCAATAAGATTTAAATCAGCAGATATGGAAGAGCCGTTGTATGAAGGAACTGGGCAGATAAAGGGAAGAACAATATTGATACTCGATCCTTCTTCAATCGATAAGAGCGATACGGCGCTCCTGGTGAAATGCAACAGGCTCGTTGTTACCGGTGGTGACTTAAGCATGAGCGATGCGATTGTATTGAACAGGCTAACCATTCAGCATCCTAATGAAAAACGTCAGAATTTTTTGGGACTGTTTGGCGAGATGCGCGCCTTTGTAGAACATCACCAACAGTACCAGGAGACCTTGGCTGTGTATAAATCAGTGACCAATCTATTGCATGCAAAATCAACGAAACACTTGACGACGGACATCGCTCCAGATCTTCTTGATACTCTGAAAAGAGTATTCTCAGAGGATATGGATAATTTTGAGAAAGCCTTTATTGAACACTTTAAGTCGAATCCGGCTAATCATTTTGAAAAGGTGTTCTATGACCGAACAGATAAAATATTGGCTCAAGGAATCAAATAATTAAGAGAACGCATATATCGTGCAAAGTATATCACTTTCCCAAAGTTGGCCCGACCACCTTTGACGACAGGTCGATCACCAGGCTACAGCTGCGAACAGGCTTCGACGAAGCGTTTCAGAAGTGAAGGCATTGCCCTATTTTCAGTTACAGCGTCATTTTGAGTCACCCATCCGGAAAACCCTTGCCATATCACATTGATTGATCAAGATGTTATCGATTCTTACCTTGAGGGAGAGTGTAATACGTTTTACAAGCATGATAATGAGGGGAATTTAATTCAGGAGATTTTTATGTTCAGTGGGGCCTCTTTGCCCTCAGGTTCCGCAATGGCTGCGCAACAACAGGGCGGTGAAGAGACGCAAGCCGTGGCCGCAGAAGAGCAAAGCAGTATTGCAAGGGTTGTGTGTGAAGGGACTGGTCATACGTATCAAGTACCGGCGTCATCTCAAACTGCCGAAACGTCAGTTGAACAGAGGGCGTGTGAAGTGGTCAATCCATCCGCTTCTGTCAGGCCGGGGTGGTGGTCGATAGCATCAGGTTATACCCGACGTTTTGTCAATGCAGTCACATTCGGCTATATGAGCGCCTGGCTTGGTTCCGATGAAGAGAGGACGCTTCAGCCTGTCATTCCCAGTGTAGATACAGATCATGCTAATTCAGATTCTGATCAGAATGGAGACATGCCTGATGTACCTGATGCCCCTGCAGATGTACCAGCTCCCTTGGAGGATGAAGAGATTCAACTGACCTGTTGTGAACGATTCAAAGCCTTTTTTCAGAACTGTTATACCATTCTCAGTTTAGTTTTCCAGATGATATGTTCCTGCCTGTACCGCTGGTTTTGCTGTTGTTGTAAGAAGGATGATGATGCTGATTTGAAAGAGGTACAGTCAAAGGTGACTGGGATTAGTTTAGGCAGTGGTTCCGCTGAACCCGAATCTCCTGTTGTTGCCCGTCAACGTCGATACACACGACCGGAGATTTTGAAGTGGGGATCGAAGGAGAGAGAGGTAAAGATATATCCAACCAAAGATGCCTGGGATGCATATGAAAGAGAGAATAAGATATTAGAAAATGTTGTGGCACACTGGATGTGTGCTTTTAAATATTTTGTTGATGGTGGAACCTGGGGGATTGTCTGGAATCGAAATGCAGTTCGACAAAATCTTGAAGCTGCGGGTAATAACCTGATTCTTATTGTAGAAAATGTACGTTTTAACCGGGAAGATGATCTGCGGGATAAAAATCAAGAAATATCCGATGAAGTTTCAACGGGTGTAAGAAACAGGATATTTTCAGAAATTTTGTATTTGGTGTTTTCCAAAATAGAAATGTCTGATGTCAGAGTGAAAGAGCTCTATCAATTATTCCATGAAACCAGAACATCCTGTGAAAGGATAGAGGATAAGCCCGATGACCCCGATGGTGGTTGTAAACTTTTCCTCAATATAGGAACAGCCAACTGGAAGATATTACAAGGAATTGATATGGCTTATGGAACCTGTGCATACAGAATGGCCATCCAGAGACTTTTTGATGAAAGGGGACTTTCGTTAAGCTGATAGGATGTTGAAGAATTAATGAATGGCGGGTTCTCGATTAATAGTGCTAGTGGTTTATATCAAGAGTAATGTGATCTGCTCAATTCAACCGCACGCAACAATGTTTGCCTATGGGTTGATTCAGGCCATGTTGGCTTACTAACAAATAAACATGTAATACAGACAATTATTGCAAGAAGATCGCAGGCACCTCGTGAAGGGTTATTGCTGGCTGAAGTGTTTGTTTCAAAGCCAGCAGTTGGTAATCACTCAAATGCCTGCAGCGTTTCCGGCCTGTATACGTATTGGCTGCCTACCTGCACAAGCATGGCACTTTGTGTGGTATACCTTGTTTGTTACAAATGATCGGATCGGACGTCAAAGCGTGCGATGCATGATGTCAACCTCCTGGCCGTTGTAACAGAGGCTTTTGATCACTTTCCACCCAAGGTTTTCATAATAGGTACGGCTGGCAGGTGTGAATAAATATAACTCGCTGATGGAGTGGGTTGTGCAATCATCTACCAGGTGTTGAATCAGCCGTTTACCAATTCCCTGGTTTCTGTAGTCAGGATTCACGTACAAACTCGCCAGCCAAGGTGTCCAGGGCGCATCAATGTCCATGTCCTTGTGAAGGATGCTGATCGAGCCGAGCAATAGGCCATTGTCTATGGCAATAAACGTTGAAGGGACGGGAACCGGCTCAAGGCAGCCCTGTAGCGCTGATTTGAAATCTACCTGAGTTTCATTGGGATACAGGTTTCCCCACTCCGAGAAATGCCACTTTGCCAGGGTGTCAATCATGTCCGGCCGTTCTAATAGATTGATGATATCCATAACTGCTCAATAACGTTACAAAACCAATGCATCTTATATTGGCTGAAGGAGATGTGAATCCGTATTGTTATGCAGCACTTCGCGTAGAGCGGGGGGATCACCCCGGGGAAGACGGCAACTCTTTCTCCGGATCTGACAATGAATAAGCCGGAGAAAGAGAGGCTCGGTAAGGCCGGTCAGGTGTTCGGGTGCTCTGTTTCACCCATTTTTACCTGTAAATAATCGTTATATTGTGCGTGATAACACTCCCGGATGACATTAACGACGGTGGTAGTGTTTATGGGGTTGCAAGGCAATGGCCTGCAGTGTCTGCTCCCGCGGCAGCACCTGGTAGATGCTGCGGTAGTAGGCCGATTCAATGGTCTCTTTGGTCAGAGGGCTCAAGGTCACACCGATACGCTTTAAATAGGCAACCATATGACAAAGTGTCGGTTTACCCATGATCGTTCATCCTTACACATAAAGAAAACCCTGCTTACACAGGGCGTCAGGCCAGTTCGGGGCGATTCTTGTTGTTGGCGTTTTTGTTTTTCTCAGCCCCTGAAGATGACCATCCCTTCCAGTATTATCTGACATCAAAAGCGAAGAAATATTGACCTGAGACAGTGGTAAGTACGTATATGGGTAGTGGTATGTATGTGTCGAGGGTGTCGATTGCCAGTTGAGCTCAATTTCAGCGATATAGGTCGTGTAATTTTTGTACAGCACGCTGTCCACTACCCAAAAGATAGGCCTTGATGTAAGAAATAATATAGGTAATACGGCATTGCAACGGGCAGTCTTGATGATTCGAGTTAATATCATTTAGTTACTGGTTAAGCATATTGCCAACTGATAGTGAGATCATGGCCCCCATACGTAAACATCAGGAAGTATTACCTGGCATACCCGAAAAGGTCAGGCGTTATATCATGGCTGATGAAAACGAGTAAAAATAAAACAGGAGAGCTGACGTCAGGCAATAATAATTTTTTTGTTTCTGTTGTATATTAAATAAAAATACAACAGAAGAAATGACTGCATTGTTATAGATAATTATAAAAGAGTGCATAGAGTACTCTTAATGTCAGTTGTTGTATTGCTGGAGTGAGTTATGGATAAACTCAATTCAAACAAGAGTGCAGAAGAAAGCTTGGGAAGTTATTCTCAATCTTCTGGGCAGGGCGCTTCCGAAGAATCTTATCAATTAGGTTGTAGAATAATAAATCTTCTTGATCCACAAAAAGAGTTTTCTGCGGAAATACGACTAAGAGAAATAAAACGTTTGGTTAACCAAGGGGCTGATATTAATGCCAGGGACATTCGCAACCGAAATGCGTTAATGGTGTCTGCGAGCAATAGTAGATATATCGATATCACCAGCTTCCTGGTCAGCAATGGGGTTGAGGTTAATGCCTCTGATGCTCTCGGCCAAACGCCACTTCACTATGCCACTCAAGTGTTTGACAATCAAAAAACGATAGATGTTCTGGTTAAACAGGGCGCGAATGTAAATCAATTAGACTTATTAGGTCAGACTCCTTTGTTTTTGGTGGCTTCAGCCGATAATGCAAACGCTTATATTCAGTTTCTACTTGATCATGGTGCTTTGACTCATATCAATTTTCCAAATAAAAGCGGTATTACGCCAGCAGGTATAGCAAGCCAAAAAGCTAATATGTATGGGCTCTATTTACTACTGCAAGCAGGTGCAAATTTACCAGAAAATATGACCGTTGAAGCCAGACAGCGTGTCATATGGTGGGCTGCTGCATCAGCAGATCTGGATTCCCTTCGACGTTTTTTAAGTAAATTCTTGCTTCCTGATATTAATTTTACGCTCAATGGCAAAACCGTGCTTCAGGATATTGCTAAATTTCCAGGTAAGGGAAAAGTAATAGAAATGCTAATTTTGGCAGGTGCAGCCGTTCATCTGGAAAGCCCTGATGGAGAAACGCCGCTTCATATCGCGGCCCAAATAAAAAATAATGAAGAAAATCTGCAAGCTCTCCTGAAACACAGTGATCATGCTCAAGTCAATCAATTAACACGCACAGGTAAGACACCGCTTTCCCTGGCCCTGGAGCAGGGCAGTTACCCTGAAATGCCTTTACTTTTAATTGAAGCAGGTGCTGAACACCGTCAGGTTTTCAGGTTGAACATAGCTGCAAGGATGGGTGATCTCCCAACCGTCAAAAGATTACTGGAGCTGCGGGTGGATTTTCGCTGGGAAAATCATTGCGGTTCTGCGGCTCTTCATGAAGCTGTTAAGGGGAATCATCTCCGTGTTGTGAGTTGCCTGTGCGAGGCCGGTGCTGATGTTAATGAACAAAATTCTGAGGGTAATTGCGCACTGCATATTGCAGTTATGCAAAAAAATGAAGATATGGTTCATTTTTTGCTGGCGTCAGCATACGGTACTGATGTCAATATGGTCAATGCCCAGCACAAGACAGCATTACATCTTGCAACGCAAGGCTCTGGTATTGATCGCAATATCATTCACTGTCTTCTGAAAACCCCTGGCATTGAACTTGATATCGTAGATGAACAGCAACGAACACCACTATACAATGCCATTGGCATCAAGGATGTTGCCGTTATCAAAATGCTGTGTGTAGCTGGTGCAAGGACTGATATTGTTAATTCGAATGGCGACTTTACCCCATTGCATTATGCCGTCAGGTTGGGGGACATCGAAGTAATAAAGTGTATTTTTGATCATGCTGTCTGTCATAATTTTAATATGGTTAATAGCCGTGGAGAAACCATACTGCACTTGGCCGTCTCGATAGAAAACTGGAGTGTATTTAACTATTTGTTAACTGAGCAAATAGATAAACTTGATATCAACAGACTCAGCTTTAACAGAAATACGCCGCTATCATTATGTAGAAGTGATGCGATGCGCGATCTTCTATGTAAGGCTGGTGCTAAAACGAATGATCTGGATGTCATGGCGACACCACCACCTCAACAGTGTAGAACCTTGAGTAAAGACGATAGGGTGCTAGCCGCCAACATACTACTTGGAGAAGCCATCAAGGAAAGTAATATTGTCGCATTTGAGTTCTTATGTCGTGCTGGTGCTGCCATTAATAAGTTTGATGATAAGGGGTATTGTCCATTACACACGGCCGTTATGGAAGACAAGCTCAAGATGGTTGATTATTTGCTGACCGAAAAGCGTTCCATTATCGATGTTAATGTCGTCAGCGCAACGAAAAGAACCCCATTGTTTCTTGCAGCAGCAGATAATCGTATTGAAATATTGGATCGGCTAATGGAAGAGCCTGACATTGATGTTGATATCGAAGATTATTTGCTCACAACACCGCTATTAATTGCAGTAAGAAATCGACATATTCATGTTGTAAAAAAATTATGTTTATCGGGCGCCAGGATTGATCTTTGTGATACTAATTTTGAATCTCCCTTGGTGTATGCAAACAAAACAGGCTTAATCGAGATGGTGAGGTGCATTTTTGATCACGCTACGTGCAAGGATTTTAATCTAAGAGATCAAAATGGAAATACACTCCTGCATATAGCTGTCATTGAAGATAAAGGCGAGGTATTGGAGTACCTTTTGGCGGAACATAAAGAAAAGTTCGACGTTAACCAGAGACTTCCCAAAAACAACAGGACAGCACTCATGCTTGCCTCGGAGCATGGAAGATTAACGTTGTGCAAAATGCTTATAAACGCTGGAGCCAAAACAAACCTTGCAGATAGTGAAGGAAATACGGCTCTCCATATTGCCGCCAGGGCTGCCCGTTTAGACATAGTAAAACTATTATGCAAATTCAACGCTGATGTAAACCTGCTGAACCATTCAGGTCAAACACCATTAGCAGGAGCCATCAGTGATGAAGTGCATTCAAGCGTTGTCTCCTGCCTGCTCTCAGAGAGCAATATTGCAGTCAATCGTGCATTGAGAGACCGGTTTACCCCTTTGCATTATGCTGTGTCTAATGGAGATGTATCGTCAGTGAACCTCCTTTTAAAGGCTGGTGCTGACACGAATATAAGAGCGTGTGATCGAGATACGGCGCCAAGGCTGGTGACACCCGTTCATTTAGCTGTTATAAGGCATTGTGGAAATAGCGACCTTATTCAATCATTGATTAAACAAAGTTATACGGATATTAACCTGCCATGTTTACATGGGAATGCTAATACACCATTAGATGAAGCCTGTGGAATGAATGTCCCCGAGGGAAAGATTGCATTAGATTGCCTTATAGCTGCTGGCGCCAATACTGAATGTCGTGATATGAACCAGGAGACCCCGTTATATCATGCTGCATGTAATGCCTCCGTAAATAGGGTGGAAGGTTTGATAGGTGCCTCCTGTAGAATCCATTTGAATTATCGATCAGGAGAAACCCCGTTACATAACGCGGCTCGTATTCCTCGTAAAATGAATATGTCATCCTTATTAAAAGCTGGTAGTAATATTGATCAGTCTAATGATGATAATCTTACGGTAAGAGAGATACTCCAAGAACTGATCAATCAGGAAGATGTTGGTTTCAGCGAGAAAGATTATAATGATCTCATTAAAGATATTTCTGAAAAACCGCCAGCACTAAAGTTTCCACGTTGTTATAGTTTAAAGAGTCAGTGCCGAATGAAAATCAGGGGTGCCTTAATAAGTAAATACAACGTGATTGATTGTTTAGATCTAAATCAAAAATGGAAGGACTATTTGGGAGGGCTGACAGATGAATTACTTGAAAGTAGAGCGCAATCAACTGTATTGCCTCAATAAATAGTGCTGGAGCCAGGTGTTATGCAATCGGTCATTTTTTGTAATGGCTTTTACCCATTTTTCGATGCTGTTTCTTCGATGTCTTCTGGTTTTTCTTTTGAAAAATTATTGTATTTCTCAGTGTGGGATTTTAATCTTGTCATCGTTTCAGTTATCTCTTTATCAATAATAAACGTTGCCAGTGTATCTTCTTTTACGGTGTTTAAAATTGTTCTGATGGATTTTAATATTAATGAGTGCGCATGAAGATAATGCTTGACTATAGCTGTTGTTATTTTATCTTCAGAACGTGTATTTTGTTCATGTGTTAAAACAGATCTCAACATATGAATGGATGAATTGAGTAAGTGAAGATGGGATAGTAAATCCAGGGTTAATCTATTTTGGCTTTCATAGGATTGTTTGAGTGAGCCTGTTTTTTCCAGCATTATTACACTTTCATTGATGATTGCTGTCAGGTATTCGTGTAGTGCGCGCTCGTTTGCCTGCATTGTCTTGTTGCTGTTTATTCTATCTATCAAAGACTGGTTTTGACCTTTAAAGTCCAGAATCTTTTCCATACACTGCTTGAGCACACTTTTCTTCCAAGCCGGGCCTTTTGGGATTTCGAGCATCTGGGCTAACGCTGTCAGCTGCGGTTTGAGTGATTCACCATCACTGCATGCTCCTGATGAGCTGGAGTCACTGGTCGGGCTGGATAAAGAAACCGGCTGTTGTGTTGGTGCTGGAGAGGATGGCGTTGAACCTACTGGCTCCATCTCCCAGTGGGAACAGCTGGCTTGTGGTGAGGATGGCAGATTGCTTGATGGCGACGACGAGTCCTGAATCCCGGCAGTGCCTGATGGTGTGCTACGCAGCAGTGCTTCCATGTCGACGGTCGGCGGTTTCTTGCCAAATCCCAGCAATTGCTCCAGCGATATCTGTAATTCCTCGTCGTTGTCATCGTCGTACTGGCTGAATGGCGATTGCTGCTGAGTTGCCAAATGAGGAGGCAGGGCTGGTCTATTCAGGAATACTTCTTCACCTTCTCCTGCAGCATGTGCTTCTTGTGGTGTTGGGGCATCGTGAGATGTCATTATTGCCCCACTTTCGATATTTTCATTTTCACTAGTGGCTGCGACCTTTTTGGATGTCTTTTGATCTGATGCTGACACATCTCTACTGCTTGTCGAGGGTGTGGGTGGTTGTGTCTGTCGCTGTTGTAAAGCTTCACCCTTGACTGGATAAGCATGTGCTTTTTTATGTTTTGATAAAGCATGTGAGTCATAAAAACGCTTGTGGCAAAGCGGGCATTCAAATCTTTTTATTCCGTAATGACGATTCATGTGATCATTAAAGTGAGTTGATCTGCTCATGGTTTTTTTACATTTCTTGCATGTGAAAATATGTGTTCTTATATGTTGTTCGAATTTCTTCTGGTCATTTGTTTTATAACGGTTGCAATCATTCCATTGGCAAATAAAGGGTGGTGATTGAGTGATTCTATGTGCCTTTGACAGGTGGTTTCTCAACTTTAATAGTGTATTGAACGGAAAGCCACAATGACTTCTATCGCTTTTAACCCAGTCGCATGTATAGTATGGATGCTGATCGTCAGGGGCACTACTAATCCTGGATATCCGGGGAATTCCTTTTTTACTGCGGCGTTGAGTCTTTGGTTTAGTGGTTTGTGTTGCAGTTACCTTAATTTTTGTATCTGCGGTATTCTTCACTTGTTTACGTGAATCATTGTCTGATGGTACGGGTTCTGTGGCTTCTGGCCTGGTTGTTGCTGATGGTAATGGTGGAAAGCCTGTTTCATCTTTCGATTGTTGAACCTCCATGGGAAATAGAAGGTGAGATCGTTGGGGCATGAGGGCTATTGCGGCAGGCCATATCCTGCCAGGTGAGTCGTTACTTGAAGAGGAGCTGGCAAAGGTTCCCTGCATAGGGGCTAGCTGTAGTGTTTCGCGATTTGGGCTATTGTTATCAGGATTAACTATATTGACCACACGTCCTGATGATGTTGCGCTTTCAGAGCGTGGCTCCTGTGAGTGGGTCGTGTGACTTGAAGAAGGTGAAAGAGGTTCCACGTAATCATTCCTGCACTCTGATTGAGTTTTCAGCAGTCTATGTCGTCAGCTGAGAGCTATGAATAACAAAACGGTGAGTGGCCTTGTCAATGTGTTTTCGGTAAGGAAAGTGAGAGTCTCCTTTATCTTTTTTAATATCCTTACCGATTAAATGATCCCTGTCATTGGAAAAAACGGGATCAATAACAGCGTACAATGTAATGGTAATAGGTTGTATCGGTAGCATTAGTCAGTTAGTACCCGGAACAGGTAATGCTTTCCGTACCTGAGAATTGATGGATTAGGCAATATTCCAGTATTCACGCGTGGTAAGTATATGGGCTTTAAATGACCTGATTTTCATTTTTTATATTTTAAGAATTGACAACGTCTAAAGTTATTACTAATTATGAACTGCTGTTCTTGATCTTTATATTAAAAAAACTGATGAGGATTATTTTAAATTGGTATGGTAATAAAACATGAAACCTTCACGTTTTGTACTGCTGCTTGGACTGGCCTGTTTGCCATCAGTGCACGCTGACTTAGCCAATAACCCCATGGATGAGGATACTCATGAACCGGTAGAGGTTACATGGAGAATGAACCGATGTGGCATCATTTTAGAGAATCGTTGTCCACAAATAAGTATCCATATAGATAAATCGTCGTATACAGCGTTAGGTATGCCTAAAAAAGCTGTCTATCATTATCAAACGATTAGTCACTATTTTACCAATGATCAGGTGGATGTGGATTCATTTGTTTATGATGAAAAAAAGAAGGAGTATTACCTTGTAAAAACTGGACCGGAAACGAGTACTGGATTCCACTACAGCCTATACAAAGTTTGTCTTCGGAAAGAGGACAGCGGCGGCTCAGATAATTGTGAAAGCGCATCGTTGGATGCTAGAGGTTATCAAGATCATACCCTGCATCAAACGCTTTACTTCAAGCCGCTTGCAGACGTTGTTCAATAAATACCTGAGCCCCGCAGGTTTTGCGGGCAATGTCCTGAAGAAATAGATGAAGATTGAGGTTTTCTTATCAGGAAGCGAATGTAAGCCTTATGGCCTGCTGGATGATACCAGCATTTCCCGTCATACCGGTTTCGCCGGTATGACGGGATCGTTAACCCAAATTATCCAAAGGCGAGCCAATGGTAACGGGGTAGGGCTATATCCGAAATTACGTCAGTCGTTGTATAAACCGAAGAAAAATGCGCTCATTTCTGACCAATGAGTTCATCACTGCCACAGAGAGCAACCCGCTACATGACACCGTGCTGTGATATTGGGCTTCGCAAAAATGGGTAATTGTTATAGTATGCGCCACCCTCAATTTTCCAGGTAAATCCGTTTGGTTACTCCGCCATCCAATGCTTTATATACTGACCTGTCTTGTTACTATGACTTAATGTGTGCAGATATTAATTACAAGGCACAAAGTGACTATGTAAACAGGTTGCATCAACTATTCGGTAATAAAGGCAACCACCATCTGGATCTTGCCTGTGGTACCGGGCCCCATATTCGATATTTTATCGATAACGGCTACCAATGTAGTGGTCTGGATATTAATCAGCCCATGCTTGATCTGGCCCGGATGCGCTGTCCTGAAGCCCATTTTATTTTGCACAATATGTGTGATTTCACGGTCGCACAGCCTGTAGATATTATTACCTGCTTTCTTTATTCGATTCACTACAGTGAGGGTGTTGAAAAGCTGAAAACCTGTATTGCCAGTGTCTATGCCGCATTAAAAGAAGGAGGGGTATTTTGTTTCAATGCGGTGGAAAAAAATCAGATAAACAACCACTCTGTTGTCAGGCATACCGCTGAGTATGACAATAGCCACTTTACTTTCAGCTCAGGCTGGAATTACTGTGGGAATGGTGAAAAACAATCGCTGAAACTCAGTATTCAAAAAACGACACAGCAGGTCACTGAGTTATGGCACGATGAACACCCGATGGTGGCGGTCAGCTTCAATGAACTGCAAGCGTTGCTGGCTCCCTGCTTTGATGTTTATATGTTTGAGCATGATTATGACAAAATCCTGCCCTGGGACGGGTGCTCAGGCAATGCCATCTTTATTTGCGTAAAAAAGTAAGGTCACGGTAAGTTCTGCAGGGTTATTCGCTTGTCACCGGATACACTTCTCTGTCGTTATACACTATCTGTTGATCAGGCAGAGACAGTGACGTGCGTTCGGAACGGGTTTTCTGGATTGTTTGCAGAGCATCCAAGCCTGACATTCGCTGGATGGCATACAGGCACCCAGTCTGCGCCTGAATCAGAACTCACCCACTTGCATCGAGTTAAGGCTGTAAACATCCCTTTTTTAGTGGCATTTTTTTATTTCGTTCTCCGTTTGACTCAGTGTCAGTCGGAGAACGCCAATGCAGAATGCCCCAGGTTTTGGGGATGATTACCCATTGAGCATTAAGCGACCAAAGTCATATCGTTCCTGGTTGTGGCTGTTCAGTTGGTGAGTATCCCGTTGTTTGTGACAGGGCAATGCAGGCTGACAGGTGTTAGACAGCGTTTGGACAACCTCCTGAGATGGAAGACGCACTGTTCTATGCGACCATGACGTCGCAGGTATCACGCCTGGCATTCAGTCAGTGCCAAAGCCCGGATGCTGGCCGATAACCCCCGTATCCGTCAGTAGTCAGGGCGGTGAATCTATGATTTCTTGAATGTTGAGTTGGAAAATGCTGCTCTGGCAGATGTCCATTTTTACTGCTTCAGATCAATTACTTGAAAGGACGACATTTGTATTCTATATCTATGTCTCGCGGTTTTTATATCTAAATCGTTTCAGGCTCGTTCACATGTGAATTCACGTAACAAGGTATGCGTATGATTTCCTCCCGATAGAATGGGTGCCTCCCTATATTTGTTTTTTGAATATACCTTTCTTGCGTAGCGCCTGTCGATTGCGTGGGTTCCTGTGTATTTCACGATGATTCCTGTTGCAGTAATACGCTGCATAAGGAATGCATTCCTGTGGATTCTGTGGCAAGGCTTTTTGTGACGCCAGGCGTAGAAGCCCTGGGGTATGTCCTGTGACGCTTTAATAACCAGACAATGCCAAAGCGTTGAATCTGTACTTTATACCATTTCGAATAGGAGAAATATCGAATGAGTGGCGATATTATCAAGGTTTCAAGAAATACAGAAAATGCACCTATCAGCCCTGTTTCTACACAAACAGTGGCGTTCTCCCATTATAATAATATTTCCGCGCAATTGCCGGTTGATCCAGGAACGGGTGACATTGTAGCGGGCGGTATTAAAGAGCAGGCTGCGCAGTGTCTGGCCAATATTAAAGCCATTGTCGAAAGTATCGACCACGTGATGGATGATGTTGTTAAGATCAACGTATTCCTCAAGAATATCGCTGATATTGACGCTGTTGATGAAGTGTATTCAACCTTCTTCCAAAATTATTTCCCGACTCGTACGACT
Source organism: Kistimonas ophiarachnellae (assembly GCF_057552235.1). Classification (NCBI taxonomy): domain Bacteria; kingdom Pseudomonadati; phylum Pseudomonadota; class Gammaproteobacteria; order Oceanospirillales; family Endozoicomonadaceae; genus Kistimonas; species Kistimonas ophiarachnellae. Next base: position 44,569 of record NZ_BAAJPA010000008.1, read on the forward strand.
CTCGCCGTTGCCGCTTTACCTCTGGAAGGTGCACTGGTTCAAATTGACGCCATTATTTCAAACGGTGAAGGTACGCCTTCCCAGGCGCCTTGCGATCTCGTAAAAGTAGCCAAAAACACAGAAAATGCGCCGATGAGCCCTGTGTCTACACAGACTGTCGCTTTTTCTCATTACAACAATATTTCCGCTCAATTACCGATCGATCCCAAGACCGGTAAAATGGTTGCCGGTGGTGTTAAAGAGCAGACCGCTCAGTGCCTGAGAAATATCAAGAACATCCTGGAAAGCATCGACGTACCGTTTGACGATATCGTCAAAATCAATGTCTTCCTGAAAGACGCTGCTGATATTGACGCCGTCAACGAAGTCTACACCACGTTCTTCCCGGATTCCGCCATCGCCAGAACCGTAGGCTATGTACCTGCGCGTTCAACCGTAGCCACTTCAGGATTGCCTATGGATGCGCTGGTACAGATTGATGCTGTTGTGTCCCACGGCGACGGTACCCCTCCGCAGGAAGTGGAAGACCGTCATGGCATCGTTATCAAAGCCAACAACACTGACAATGCGCCCAAGAGTCCTTTCTATACTCAGACTGTCGCATTCTCCCATTACAACCACATTGCCGCTCAATTGCCGGTAGATCCCAAAACCAGCAAGCTGGTTGATGGCGGCGCCAAAGAGCAGGCTGGACAGTGTCTGAACAACATCAAGGCCATTGTAGAAAGCATCGGCCACGTGATGGATGATGTTGTTAAAATCAATGTCCAGGTTAAAAATATCGCGGATGTTGAAGCTGTAAACGAAATTTACACAACCTTCTTTAAGCGTGACCTGCCTGCAAGAACCACCATTGGCGTTGCAGCGATTCCTATGGATGCACTGGTACAAATCGATGCCGTTATTTCTAACGGTGAAGGTACCCCGCCTAACGCATAATGGGTAGTTGATTCCCGCTATGTCGTTCTCTAGTCTTTGCAGGCTGAATGCAGCTTGCAAAGACTTTAATGACCAGAAAAGAAATTGCCTCTGTTTTAAGATACGTGGTTCCGTCTGGTAATACTTTTTCTTCTGAAACTCCGATCAGTAATCGAAACTTCATTTATTTCTGATTAAACGTTGTCTATTGCTCAATAGTCCGTTGATTATTTTCTCAAGGTTTCGCCTTTTTCGCTTGCCTGTATTAACAGGCAAATCATGATCAGCCCCATTCCAAACCCGCCGGCCGGTGAACCTGTTTCTCCAGCAATGCGTACTGCCAAGGTGTGTGTTTATGGTACTTACGTCCCTTTTATGATGTAAATCAAACCTGCCAATAACGTGTTGTGGTTGAATCAGCGCAGGTCGTAAAACCCGCATCTTGCTGCGTTAATTTCCTGACCGTACGACACCAGGGGTGAGTCATGGTTGGGCCTGTTCTGATACCCGCAGATCACTGCGAGGTAATCCATTAAACGCTATGCATCGGTGATTCTGAGAAGTGGCCCCGGAATAATCATCTGGCTGCTTTTTGTTGTGCTTTATTTTTAATAATGGATGTTGATTAATGTTCAAACACAGCGTCTTATGTGCAGCGATTGCTACTGCCTTGTTTTCAATGCAAGCCCAGGCCGCGCCTGAAATTTCAGCCCAGAAAATTGATTACGCAACCGCTGTCTCATCAAACAGCTGGCTTGAGATCAATCTGACTCAATTCCAGAAGAACATTGATGACGTTAAAGCAAAAGTCCAGCCAGACACCAAAATCTGCGCCATCATGAAGGCCGATGCCTACGGCAATGGTATAGCGGGTTTGATGCCTACTATTTTAGAAAATGATATTCCGTGCATTGGTGTGACCAGCAATTCTGAATTGTTTGTCGTGCGGGAAAAAGGCTTTACCGGGGCATTGGCCCGGGTGCGTTCTGCACCGATTGCTGAAATTGAAAAAACCATTGGTTTGAATGTAGAAGAACTGGTGGGTGATATTGATCATGCCCGCCAATTGGGCGAGCTTGCCAAAAAATACGATAAAACCATTAAAGTGCACCTGGCGCTTAACCATGGTGGTATGAGCCGTAATGGTACCGACAGTATCGAAGAAGCTGTTCAAATTGCGCAAGTGCCAGGCATTGAAGTGGTGGGCATTATGACTCACTTCCCCAGCTACGACCGACAGGATGTACTGACCAAGGCCAAAGCCTTTGAAAAGGATGCATTGGCGATTATCAGGCAGGCGGGATTGAAGCGTGAAGATGTAACCATTCATGCAGGCAACTCGTTTGTGACATTGAATGTACCTGAAGCCCACTTTGATATGGTGCGCCCTGGCGGTGTGTTGTATGGTGATCAGCCGACGAATCCTGAATTCCTGCCCATCTTCTCGTTCAAGACCAAGATTGCATCGCTGATGGATTTCCCCAGGGATGCCACGGTTGGCTACGATTCAACGGTCAAGCTGACGCGAGATTCTGTATTGGCGAACCTGCCCGTTGGTTACAGTGATTCCTATCCTCGCAAGATGGGTAATAACGCTGACGTACTGATCAACGGCAAGCGCGCCAAGGTCAAGGGCGTGATCTCCATGAACACCACCATGATTGACGTGACGGATATCGAAGGGGTTAAAGCCGGTGATGAAGTCGTCTTGTTTGGCGTACAAAAGAAAGACGCTATTCTGGGATCAGAGTGGGAGAAGCATGCGGATGTGATCCTTCCGGAAATCTATACCCAGTGGGGACAAACCAACGACAAGGTTTATGTTAACTAAGCAGGGTATGAATCAGCTTTGGGCTGTTAATACACTGTGATCTGATATGTCCTGCAAGAGGCGCTGGTACGAAGCGTTACCGGTGCCTCTGACTGTAAAATAAGCTGTTGTTGATCAAAGTGATTCCACCCTTATCGAGAGCATCAAAAAAATCAGAACCGTATAGCGCGATCAGGCTGGATTCATGTTGAGTTGTGGCTAATCGTGATCATGGACGTTTACGTTCATGGATGTCCTGTTCTCTCATTTTCCATCCAATTTGCATTACGCATGTAAATGCCCCGACTACATCCCACCGGATATCTGATCTTTTCGTCATACGTTGAGTATGTTTTAGTACTGGTTCCTGTCCATTTGTGAAATAGTTCATTGAGTTGCAGATCTGCCCGCGAAAGAAGAAGCGGTGAGTAATAGCATTAATATGGCCTATTTCCTGTGTAGGAAGTCTCCGTTCTGAAATGATTGTTGCCTGTCAAAAGGGATAAAATGAAAAGTATGGGCCGGCTTGCAGTGCTTGCGGAATTAACGGATCAAAACAGACTTACCTAATCAACACCCAATCGCTATGTGATGGATTCTGGATCATGTTCGGGATGCCGTTGCATAGTGATTCAATTTTGTTGGGGGTACAAATGCGCTAATCAATAGGTTATTTAAATTTACAATATTGCTCAATTAATAGGATTCTTTAACAAAGGTTGAAACAAAATTCGCGTATTGCAGTCAATGCAAGAAGTACTTGCTCGCCTGTGTTCAGACAGGCCGGTTTCTAATAATCGTTGTTCAAGGAATATTCTCATGGAAAGCAGGTTGACTTTACCTGTCGCCGCTAAGGAGACATCGCCGCCGTCAGGGGAAACCCGAAAAAAATCCGATAGTAAGGAGTCGTTGGAAACTCCGGTTTCACAGGTAAGTGCCGAGTCTCCATTAACCAGTACGGCCTCGCCATTATCGGCTCGATCGGTAAGGAAAAAGGTTGCATCAGAAACCGTTCATAAAAAAGCTAAAGATGTAAGGAAGCAAGAAAAAACGGAAGCGACATCGACTCATACAAAAAGCCGACGTGAAAAACCAGTACGATTTTTCAGCCAGTACCAGGAGCGTCGTCAATTTAACCAATTGAAAAAAATACAACGTATAGAGGAGATTCGCAGGGTTCGAGAGAAACGTATAGAAAAACGTATGCCGAGTTACATGGCATATGAGGCTGCAGAGAAAGCAATGTTAGCCGGTAACTATGCGGAAGCAATAAATAAGTGTAGTGATGTATTGGAATTTTTAATTAAAGATCCTAATCGTATTCTGTTAGGCTTAACAGCCAATATAATGTCCTTGAGTTTGGCATCTAGTGGTGATTATTTCGGGGCGTTACAGTACTTTGAAATATATAAAAAGCATGTGATGGGGTTTAGTCCAGCAACTATGATTTTGTTTACATTACTTTATCTTGGAATAGATAATTTTGGCATTGGTGGTATTCCTAAGGCTGCACCCATCACTTTTCCCGATTTCAACCCGAGGAAAGCCAAAAGAAATCTGCTCCTGTCAGTAAGAAATGAAAATGATTGTGAAAGATGGACTAGATTGATAAAAGCAGGCGCACCATTTGATCCTCTCTTTAAGGTAATACAAAAAATTGATAAAGAAAAAGCGCCAGATATAACAGAAGATATTGCTTCGCTTCAAAGGCTGGAGCCAAACTCTATTAATGGTGATATGCTGCGTTGTATTGCATGCCTGAAATGTATTGAGACTGGTCATGTGGCACTGGCCGAAAAAACCTTAAGTAGCATGCAGTTTGAAATATTCAATCATATTAAACAGTATTTATCAGCGCTATGCGCAAAGGAAAAACAAAAGTTTCAGGAAGCCTTTGATGCTTATCAAAGTATCTATAAAAAGGATAAACCCATCTTTAAAGATTTTGCTGAGCTGTGTATTGAAATGGGAAATTATGAAAAGGTTATTGAAATATACTTTGCCGCTGAAGCATACTTTGAAAGTAACGGATATCATAGTGAAGCAGCATATTATAGAAAGTGTGCTTACTTTGAAAATCATAGATATGAAAAGCACTTAAAGGAGGAACAAAGGAAAAAGGAAGAACAGAGGGTAAGGGAGGAAGAGCGAGAAAAAAGAATTCAGCAAAAGGAAATGGAGGAAAGGAAACGTCAAGAAGCAGGCCCTGAGAAAGTGACAGAAAAAGTTCCAGAGTCGGTTTCTGAGGAAGCGGCAGAGAAGATGGATCAACTGTCGTTGTCCGAAACAGGAACGTCAATAAAAGGGGCCAAGAAAAAACGTAAAGGAAAAGGGAAAAAGAAGTCTAAAGAACAGCGTGCAGATGACTGTTTTTATCGAATCAACGAAAAAATAGATATGTTAAAGTTTGGGGTAGGGGAGATTGATGATGATGAAATAACCATGGAAATAGAAGAAGCTCTTCGTCAATTTCCAGGAAATAAGTGGATTTTACATACTGCAGGATGGTGGTTTTATGAAATTGGCCTTGAAAAAAGGTCCAAGGGGTGTCTGCTTAAAGGTTTGAATTCAGTATTACCCAGTACGTTTACATATGCGTTGGAGGATGCTTTGCATAACGAGGCGATATTGATAAACAAAATCATAGAATTCGTAAAGCGTCTAGAAGATCAGGGAGAGTTCATTGCAGATGATTTTACTGCCAGGGATATAGCTTCTTTTCTGAGTGCATATGCTTACCATCCGGCATCCAAAAACCTCTATGGTAAAGCCCGTGCACTTAGGCAATTGGCTGACAGGCTGGACGCTCGTCGACTAAAGAAAGTCTCGGAATGGCAGCCGTTAAAATACAAACTTGGCATGGTTAGCCCCAGAGTAAATTAACAACAAAAAATATGAAATGCTGTATTCAGTGAGACTGGTCCGGAAAATCGGCTGACAAATGATCTGCAATACGACTATTGGCTAAAACGAACCGTCGAACTTCACTGTATTTTGACGGTCTGATTAAGTAGGAACGAACAAGTAATAGCTTGTCATACAAGGCTGTTGATTCAAGGAATGAGTTTATGGCAAGTGTGCAGAACAGCTCCCCCAAGAATGTAACCGCGAAGCTGGAGAGCGGGACCGTAGAGGGCAGGACATCCGCTCCCGGAAAGGTTTCTTTTGGGCAGAGGTTTGTCGCTGCCTGGCGTCGTCTGGCCCGGTTCTTTGAGCATCTATGGCTTTGTCTCTGCTGTAATACGAGGCTGAAGGCCAGAAAGGTTACGATCGAAACGCCGCAGAATACGCCTGGTCTCAACCAGAGCGTTTCGTCAGACTCTGACATTCTGGCGAGTGAACTGAAGTCAGGCGGTTATCGTTCTGAACACAACCCTGTCATTTTCGGTTCGGCGGTTGATGACCGATACCGCATTCCCTCGATGGCAAAGCTGGATGAAGACCGGCTCGTATTTTTTGCTGAGCGCCGCTATAACCCGATCGCCTTCAACGATTTCAAATCCCAGAACATTGTGATGCGAACCCTGGATCGAAGAACGGGAGAGCTGAGTGAGGAACGTACGATCTTTTTCAGCAAGGATGCACCGGGCGCCAGTGAGGACTCGTGGTTACATAAGCACTGCCTGATGAATCCGGTGCCGGTCTATGACGAACAGGACGGCGTGCTGCACCTCTTCTACAATCACATCGTCAGTGTCCGGCCAGGGCGCACACTGCGCAGGATCGCCGTCATGCATGCAACCAGCAAGGATGGCGGTAAACACTGGAGCAACCCCGAGGAACTCTATTCGTCAGACAAGGGTGACGATCAATCCTTTATTGTTGGTCCCGGGCGGGCGCTCCAGATACCTGGGGGGCAACCCAATGCCGGACGCATACTGGTTCCCCTGCACACCCGAGTGTTAAACGGCAACGCTTCTCCTGTCGATGGGGGCGACGGAAAGCCTGCTGTCAGCAACGGCCAGTTCCGGGTGGCTTATCTCGACAGGAACGACGGTAGTCGCTGGCAGCTGTCGGATAGCCTGGAAACAGGCATCCCGGGCGTGTGCTTCACCGAGAAGCAGATTGTTCCTGTCAAAGGCCGGCTGCACATGTTTTCCCGACTGGGCGGCAGTCATGAATATCGCGGAACCGGCCTGGCGTACAGTGATGACGGTGGAAAAACCTGGTTGCCAGGATTCAATGAGCATGGGCCAAAAGACGAAAACGGGAATCCCGTTGCCGTTACCGGTCGCTTCCTCACGCCAACGCAGTCCGGGCTGACTACCGATGGCAACGACATTTTCTATGCAACCACTGTCTATCACTGCAACAGCAAGGATATCATCAGGCGTCGTGGGGCCTGGGTGCATTGTATTGAGCCTGAAAACATGCGAGGTAGTGATCCCGGCGACTCCCCGGTGACCCGTGTGCAGCCACTGACCCTTTCCGGATGTTCCAATATCGATATGCTTTACCTGGGGCAAAACAGGTTAGGGATACTCTGGGAAGAGGTCAGGTCCTGGCGCCTGATCAAGCGAATCAGGGAGATCCGCTATACCGAGCTGGATACCCGGGATTTTCGAGCAACCCGTTTCTGGAAGGAAAAGGGCTTTAATTATTTCAGGATTCGTAATGATTCAGACGATCTGCTCAACCCAAATGTTGCGCTGTAAAACAATAAAAATTTCATAAATTTCATCATTCCGGCAGGAAATCACTAACATTCTTTTGAAAGGTGATCAACAGATCACTTATTCATCTTATGTTTTGCTCTTTAATGGGTTTTTTATTTGCCTTGTTTTTCACTGCGAACATTATCATGTCTTGTTCAGTAACCTAAAACGTTAACAGGGTTGTATAAATTGTTAGTGATGTTTTTCTTTCTGGAAGTAATGATTTAAATCCATTTTTCTTTAATTTGGAGGTTGTTATGGAAGCTGTTAGTTCAGGTCAAAATGTATCGAAAGCACAAAGTGCTGATAATGATAATACGCAAGCAGCAGGTGTGTCCAGGTTGTGGGGGAGATTTAACGTATCACCAAAACAAGCTATGTGTCTACTCGGTGGGGTTATTGCTTCTGCAATGGTTTGTAAAATGTTTGGTTTCAATAACTTTTTAAGGAGCGTAGGTGTCTTAATCCCCGTCAGTTTTTTAACTCACAAGCTCCGTGAGTATATGTTAAAAGAAAGTGATGCTTTACCGGTTTTGGAAGATATCAAGAAAGATGATGCTTCATTAGCTTTGGAAAACAAGCAGGACACTAATTCTTTATTGGATTGGGGACAGAGACTGGATGACGAATGCTTTAAGCTCGAAGGATCGCAAGCTTGCAAGGCTGCAGGCTCTGAAGATAAGCTGCAGAAAGCTTTTGGCAATAAGGATATTGCTTTGAATAAAACGTTAAATCCTAAGATTAGGGTGTCCATAACCGGTGCATGGATGGAAGGTGTAGCAATACCTTTTACACAAGGTTTTTACGATAGGTCGAAAGAGTACTATGACGAAATTACACAGGTAGAAAGACCCTATACATACACTATAATCACTGAACTTGAGCGTTTGACAGAATTTGCTCATAAATGTGAGATAAAGCCTGATCCTCAGGAAGGATTAACAATAACGCCGATCGGCGAACAGCATTTTATTCAAGGCGGCGATGATGAAAGATCACAAGTGATTTATCAGTATATTGGTATTCGTCGTCCTAAGAAAGAAGACGGAAATGACGATCTTGATAAAAAAATCATTAGAAGTGAAACTTTCGATGCTATTGTCAGTGAAATGAAAGAAACAGATAGAGCTCTTATGTTTTCTCGATTTAAGAATGATAATGATGCATTCACTTTCGGTTTTAAAGTGAATAAAGATAAAAATATTGTGACCTTCTTTGAACCATGTCACGGTGAACAAGTATTGCCTCTTGCACGATTTGGTAAATTTATGGAGAACATTTTCATGAATCCAGCATTCAAATTCACCAGGTGTTCACTTGTCACATTAGGGCCAGTTCACAGTGTTAAAGAATAGTCAGAAATATTGAAAGCCTATTTAGAAGGCAGAAAATGATATCCATATTTTTTAAAAAGAAAAAGGAAGTTCATATTTTGTGATATGCCGGCAGGAAGCCGGTATCTTTATAGCAGCCTATTAACCGACCGGTTATCGAAACTGTCTAATTAAAACCCCATCGCTGTGAGATGGCAGCCTGATCAAATTTAGGATGACAATAAGTATTACGTTTCAGGTGCCATATTTAACTCTTTCTCTATCAGATGTTAGCTGAATGCCATTCCAGCTTGAACTTACTGATAATTATCAGGTCACAGCAAATGTAAAAAATAGACGTTCTTTGGTGCATATTATACGTGCAAAATGCAGATTGTTTATGGCCAGATTACTTATAACCTGGTGATGTGGTAAAGGAGCTACTATGATACCGGAAATTCGCAGTTCATCACTCAATAAGCAACAAAAACAGGAGGAAGCCACTAAAGCGACAGGCGCTTCAATCTCGAAACGAACAGGGATTGTACGTGGCGGAATGCCTTGTGACAGCATACCATCAGGCAGGGTGGATACACCTGTTTCTCAACGCAAAGTCTGTATTCATTTTAATGAAGATTTAGTTCCGGGAGGGCCTTCTGCAATAAGGCCTGATTGTAAAGAATATACGCCTGATACCAATAAATCACTTTTTGGTGAAGTTGATAGGGCTATAGGGAAAGGCATAAAATTTACCGCCTGTTTAGTTGATCTTTCGTATAATGCATATATTGAAAATATTAAAATCCTTGTTGATTTTTGTGCTGCAAGAGGTATACCTGTTTTGATTTTTAAACTTGAATCTGTGGCGGCCAGAAAACACAGGAAGGGTGAAGAAAAACTGTTGGATCATATGTTTGATCCGAAAATACCGACAATAATAAAGCAAACCTATTCAATATTTTCTACGCCGGAGACTCATTCTCAATTGGGTGAGCTTAAACCAGACGCTTTGATTATCGCGGGAGAAGCCGCTAACTGCTGCATAAGAGCATCAATGTATGGAATAAAAGAGGGAACGGATTATTTTCAAGAACATGGCGAAGAATATGGAGCCGTTGAGTATGGATACAGCGTTTATTCCCAGCAAGAGGTAATAAATTATGATGCCAGTGACCTAAAAGCAGAAAACTTGTTTATGTTTAAACAACTTGAAGATAGAAGAAAATGTTTGATCTTTTAGGCAATCCACGAAGCACATACCGCGTCTGTTGCGCATGTGCGTAACGATTCAAGTTTATGGATGATCAACCCTTCATTCAGCCAGGGTTACTTTTTTGCTGAGCCAATGAGTGCAGGCATCGGGACACGATAGTGTCCATCAGTAGAAACATATTTCTCCATTCCTTTTGCAACATCACTTGATATGGCTTGTTGAACGTCATGCGACTGTGCCGTTATCAGTGCCCGGGTTCGGACCGTTCCTTCCAGTATGGCCGCAAACAACGCTTGCGAGCCTGCCAGTTCCCATATCTGACCAACGCTGTCTGTGGATGGTTCAAAAAAACCTGCTTCAATCAGGGCGCAGGTGAGCTTTTCAGGATCACTAAACTGGAAGAAATCAGGCCCGGGGGGAAGACCAAGACCCATATCTGCATTTGCCAATATCGATCCGAAAAGTAACCCAAATCCATTGTTTGAATCGGGAGGCTCCCATAGGCTGATAGCCACACGTCCACCCGGTTTGAGCACCCGATGCATCTCGGACAATGCCTTACCAGGCTCTGGAATGTGAATAATGCCGAAGCCACAAGTGACGGCATCAAATGTGTTTTCGTTAAATGGTAGTGATTGGGCATCAAACTCGTGAAATTTATTCCTTGGACATTAGCGATAGAAGGTGCTTTCGGGTATCAGAGATGCTTATTAATCAAGAGTAAAGCTTATCTATATATCCTGATATAGCGGCTAAAGCTGACGAGTGAAAACTGATTGTCATCAAAATAAACCGAAATGTTATAAATTATTTAAGTAATAAAAAATAGAATGTTTAGTGTTATAGAAAATCTGCATATGCTCCAGATATACGAGCCCATCAAGAATGAATGTTTTTAACCTTTCCAGTAGAGCTACATCCCGTCAATCAAGTATTCATACAGAATCAGGAGCGAGCCTTTCCCGGAAAGAAAAAATAAAAACGCCCGATATTAAATCCAAAAATACTCAATACGATTATATAAAAAGCGCTGCGAGAGATGTTTTTACCCGGTTCATTACCTCAAAATGCACAGATGCTTTTATATCGCTTAGCTTATTGCCAAGACATAACACTCTGAAAGAAATCAGTGAAATACTTGGGATATGGTATGCCATCAAAAGTCTGATTCCCACTGATTCTGATGAGCGGATATTAGCCCTTGATGTTGGTGCGGGATTCAGTCCACGGCTGGGCGCGTGGGTAGCACTCAACACACCATGGCAAGTACTTGCTATCGACCCGGAGTTGAAACCGTCAATCTCACAGCTTCCTGCTAATCTAAGCACGCTTCCATGCCGTATCGAAGACTGCGACCTCTCAAAATACTATGATATCTCAAGGTGGCATGTAATAGTGATGATGATACATGCGCATGTATCGCTTGATAAAGTTTCATTAGCCCTGCGCGGTTGTCAGAAAGTCTCCATTGTTACTATTCCATGTTGTAACTACCTGAATCAGCAAATACACTTTAATGGCTCGCCCTGCAATATCGAATACAAAGACCGAAATATTTTATCGAGACATAACATATTGCGTGTCTGGAAACCACAACATGACCTTGACTCTAAAACAACAGAATCTTCATCTAAAGGTTCGCAGCCTAAAAAAACCAGCTTACTTTGCACCGAAGTAATGCCTAATGAAAAAAGAAAAGCAACAAACCACTATTCCCAAACAGCCAACACATATACTGAATACAACACGGTGTTAGCACATATCGACAGTTTTATTTCAGACTGGGAAAGGCATTTCTTTCAACAATCAAAAAGCATGCTTAAGGTTAAGTCGTTCTACCCAAAAACCTGGTTGTTTAACAAGAAACGTATGGCTCAGGGAATCTCAAGAGCATCATGTCTTGAGCAATTCTGTAAAGAAACGCTCGATAAATTCAGGGAATTAGATAGGGAGCAAAAAAACAACATTCCACTCATTGTTATAGAAGAAGGTCGTCATCCACGATATGCCGGTTGGTTAGCCTGTAGCATGAAAAACCCTGTTATCGCACTGGAAAAGGTGAAGTATAAGAAACCTATTTCGCCGAAGTGGTATGAAATACCCAACCTGACGTTTTCTGCAAGAGGTGAACGAATTAGCCATTCACCTTATATTATCGTCATCACTGAAAATTGTTACACGCCGGATGCAGCGATCAATGAGTTTGGGAATGCCTCTTGCCTGGCAATGCTATTTAATTCAGATAAATGCTTCGATTTTATGAAAACGACACCTGACGAAAACAGACTTGTCTGGAACATGCTATCCCCCATGCGAAGATTCAGGATCTGGTATCCCTTCCAGTTAGGTCGTTAAATCAAGGCATTCACATAACCCACTGCTGCGGCCATCAAATAGAGGGCAGTGCGACGGTATGCTGCGATAGTAGGGAATAATGAGGGGATCAATCAGCCTTTCGTGGGGGCAGAGCACGGTTTTCCGAGTCTGAGCATTCAAAGGTGGGAGTAATAAAGACCTGAGATTTTTTTGAGGGGGGATTTGAGGGTATTGTAGTGATGCTTGGAGGCTGGTCCAAGTCATCGTTTCCGACTAGCTTTACCCAAGCCTCAGGTGTGTCTCTCCGGTTTACATCATCAGGCTTAATAAAACCGGAAAGCTGCACTGCTATTCGTTTCGCATCAGAAGGCAGGTAGCCTGCCTTTCCTCTTGCGAACATTTTCACAATCAAGGCTTAAGCTGTTATGAATAAAGTCCTTGTAATCTCTGGTCATCCCAACCTGGAAGAGTCTTACACCAACGCGGTGATTCTTGATGAACTTCAGCGCCGGGTTGAAGGTGTCAAAATCCATCAACTGTCCAGCCTTTACCCGGACTTTCGAGTTGATATTGAGGCCGAGCAGGCGGCTCTGGTGGCTGCAGATACCATCGTTTTCCAGTTTCCCTTCTACTGGTATTCGATGCCCGGCATTATGAAGCTGTGGGTGGACGAGGTATTCACCTTTAATTTTGCCTATGGTCCTGAAGGCGACAAACTGAAGGGAAAAAATCTGGTTCTGTCGTTTACCATCGGCGGCCCGAAGCAATCCTATCATCCACTGGGGTATAACCATTTTTCCATCGAACAGCTGTTGACCCCCATTGAGCAAACCGCCTACCTGGCCGGACTCAATTATCATCCGCCCATTTACAGCCATGGAATGATCTATATCCCGGAGGTTTACAACACCCGGGAAGCCGTAGAAGCCCGGGCCAGGGAGCAGGCTGACAGATTGATTCAGACCTTGCAGGCACTCACTGATGCCCGGGTTAAACAGGCGGCTATCCGGGACTTTACCCAGGGCTGGTTCCAGGCATTCGATCAACTGCCAGAAGATCCCGTAGGGTTTATCGAGCATATCGACGACTCGCTTCATCTGCAGGCCCCGGAGGGCACTTTCCGTGGTATTGATGGCTTTCACCAGTGGTACCAGATATTGCGCCAGAGCGTTAAGCCCGGCGCTACTCATCACCTGGAACGGGTCGATGTTGGTCACCTGGAAAAGGATCACTACCAGGTGGATATGCTGGTGCGGTTGGAAGCCGAGACCTTTAACAATGAAGCCATGAAACTCATGGTCAAGGAGGTATGGCGGGTCGCCATTGATGAGCAGAACCACGTTAAGGTGTTTGATTACCGGGTAGAACTGGTTTGAATAATCCCGGCCCGGATTAACCTTGAGGGAATCACACGAAACCTGGGATAAAAAGAGAATAGAACCCCCATTCATATATTTAATACTGGTGGGGGCTATTCATCAAAGCCAGTCTGGGAGGAAGTTTCAGACGCTGACGTATTTCGAAGGATTATGGCTTGTTGTGAATGATTTGGAACTAACGACCCGGGAATATGTCTTAGATTGGCGTGATTGAAGATGCCACAGTGCTAAGGGGTAAATTGGCGATGCTAGAAGTATGGGCGTATGCATTTGCAGTGATGTATTCACCGGGTCCTGTCAATTTACTGGGGCTGTACGGCGGGTTACATGGAAAGACAAGGCAGAATGTGGGTTACTTTGCCGGTGTCGGTGTGGCCATGTTGTTTCTGTTTTCGATGATGAGTCTGATGGGCGGGTCACTGGTTGATAAAAACTCTTTGCCTTTCGTCAGTATTCTGGGTTGCGGGTATATTCTCTATCTTGCCGGAAAATTGATGGTGGCAAGGGTCTCCCTGGCCAACCAGAACAAAAAAACGGACGTATTATCCCTTCGTAACGGCGTGCTTTTACAGATAGTCAATCCCAAAGCGATGATCGCAACGCTACCTATTGTGACAATCCAGTTTCCTGCCGCGGGCATTAGTGGTTACAAAAGCCTTGTGTGGATCGTCTTGTTGGCTATAGCTGCAGCGGGTGCACCGGCATCATACTCTATGATAGGAAGCCTGCTGGGTAGACGAATTGAAAAACCGGTATATTTCCGGGTGCTTAATATCACGATGGCAATATTGCTGGTCTACGTTGCCCTGGATATTGGTTTTAATCATGTCTACAGGCCGTGGTTTCAGTAGCGATATGACCTTTTAGTCTGTTGTAATCAGCAGTAGATGATATTTGGTGGGAAAAAACGACCAACAATACACAGAAAATCCCTTCGGGAACATAAGAGAAGACAGTCATTTATTAACGCATTAACCGGTTCTATAGTTTTGCTGAAACAACACGCTGTAAACTCTGCAGCGTCTGATAATGCCTATCAAACCGATTATGACAGCCTGGGTGCGGGTCAGCATGATTCAAGAGGTGTGTTCATGGATGTGCTGATACTCATTGCGCTTATCCTGCTCAATGGCGTGTTCGCCATGTCTGAAATTGCCCTGGTCTCCTCCCGCAAAAGCCGCCTTCAAAAGCTGGCTGACAAAGGCGATGCAGGGGCTGCCAGTGCGATCAGGCTGGGTGAAGAGCCGACGCGATTTCTCTCGACGGTACAGATCGGGATAACGGTCATCGGCCTGTTGAACGGTATCTATGGTGAAGCGGCATTGGCGGCGCCTCTTGCCGAGTATATGGTTACCTACGATATTTCAAGCAAAACGGCTTCCGCTGCCTCAACGGTAATTGTTGTTATCGCTATCACCTATTTATCCATTGTCGTTGGCGAACTGGTGCCTAAACGACTGGCGCAGCTCAACCCTGAACTGTTTGCCCGCATGATGGCACGTCCGTTAAGTCTTCTGGCTCTGCTGTCCAAGCCATTTGTCTCCCTGCTGGCCTGGTCAACGGATCTTATTCTGCGGTTGCTGGGCAAGCGCGGTGATGAGTCTGAAGAGAATATTATCGAAGAAGATATCATTGCCCTGATGGCCGAAGGGTCACGCAGCGGCGCCATAGAAGCGCAGGAGCGTGACATGGTGCGTAACGTTTTCCATCTGGATGACAGGAAAGTCTCCTCATTAATGACACCGCGCAGCGAGATGAAGGCCTTTGATCTTCGGAAATCCCTGGATGAAAACATACAGTGTCTTCTGGCGTGTGGGCATGAGCGTTTCCCGGTTATTGACGGGGATATGGATAATCCGCTCGGGGTGCTGTCAGCCAGGCAACTGTTGAATATCAAGTTTACGGGTATAAGGGATAACGAGGCGATTCTGACGGCTGCACAGCATCCGGTTTTTATTCCCGAGAGTTGGAGGGGGACACGACTCCTGGAGTTTTACCGGCAGTGCGATGATCACCTGGTCTTCGTTGTGGACGAGTATGGCGACCTGCAGGGAATGGTGACCCATGGTGACTTACTGGAGGCGTTGACGGGGGAGTTTAAATCCCATCTCCCCGAGGATAACTGGTCTGAGCAGCATTTGGATGGCAGCTGGACCATGGATGGACTGATACCGGTTTTCGTGCTCAGGGACCTGCTGGAGCTGGATACCTTACCCGATGAACATAAGCGTGGATACCACACACTGAGCGGTATGATGATGTGGTGCCTGGGCGACATGCCGAAGGTAGGTGAGTCGGTTGCGTGGGAAGGATGGCAATTCATTCTGCAGTCGGTGGAAGGTAACCGGCCTGAGAAAGTGTTTGTGAGACGAAGTGTGGGGGGCGGCGCTTAGGCATTTCGTATCGAGTGCGAACCTGTATTGAAAACACAAAATATGCCGTTCAATACGTCACTGATCCTATTCATGCCTGCCTTTTCCATCCACCTTTAGATGGTGTGGAATAAATGGCTCAACTGACTATCGGCAATGACAGTAGTCATTAGAATGCAAGCTAAAATTAACGTGTGTTTTAGTCGACCATAATTAACTCTTTAATAGGTGGTGACTAACATGATGTTGGAAGTTATTCAGTTTCAAGCTTTAACTGCAATTTGGTCAGTATGTTCAGTACAATATGGTTAGTAACAACATTATTTATTGGGTTTTCTGGAAAGCTCCAGATACCCACTTCATCATTACATAAATAATCATCGCAGGGAGGAACTACAACATCCATATACGTATAGGATGCGGGATCTTCATTAAAATCACAGTCTGGCGTTGGTAATGTATGATAGAATTTGTTTTGGTGATGTGTTTTCTCCGTTGGTTCGGGCATCATAGAATCCGAAATGAATCCGCTTGCCTCTTCTGTATCGAATATATTTTTTCCCGCTATTGTCAACAGATCTGGTTCATTATCTTTATGTTCACTCTCGAAATGGTCAGGATCATCTCTTTTAATCGCTGAGACCACATCAGCATTACCAGGTAGCAACATAAAAAAGCAGTAGTCAATTCCTTTAGACTCTAGATATTTTTCTAGATGTGGGATAACGATATGCATTGTATGATATGTGTAAATATCTCTTATGATAACAACCTTTTTCCCTTTTAAAGCGACCTTTTCAGGTATTATTTTATTAAAAACTGCATTTAATGAAATGTCTCTGTCACGTTCATTATCCTTTTTCAGGCATTCCTTAACAGATTTTGTTAGCCATTGGACCGGCCTTGGGATAACACTTTCTTGAAATTTTGAAGGTTCAAGAATATTTTTAAGGCATGCGTTAATCAACAGGTTTTGTCTACCAAGTGTTAATAATTTATGCTTATCCAGGGGGAATAAATTCAGGGCGGATTTGGCAAATATGCGTCTTTGCTCGATGCCCTTGCAGGGTATAGGCAGTTTTTCAATATGCTGTTTAGCATAATCTTCAGGTGATTTCAGCCTTTTATCAAGGGCTGTAGCCAACACTGCTAACGATTCTGATTCGTGTTCCAGTGGGATAAATGTCTCCAATTCATCGTCAAGACTCACACATTCATCGTCGTCTCGGTACACAATACGTTTGTCTTTGGTTACGCCCAATTCTTCTGTGTACCTTGTTCCTCGTTCAATGAAGTGGTTAATTTGGTCCAAAAAGTGTCTGGCGGTTTCGTTTGAAATCGGCATGTTATTTATATCCTTCTTACATTGTTTAGCTTTAAGGGGATGGCGCATTCTCGAAATGATTAAAATACTTCAAGTGGAAGCTTTCATAAATCAAGACCAATTCTGTGCGGATCAGTTCACAGTAATTTTTATCATCTCTGATAATCATGCTCAGTGCGTCTAATCCACTCTGTGTTTGAGAGGTGAGGCATGCCGCAACCATAGAGATTTTGCTATTGCAAATACTGTCTAGAAGACAAGCACTGTAGAGCTTTCGTAATAACGCAGGTTATCTGTCATACCGCATGGCGTAATTGAGCAGGAATCAGTGTGCAGGCTGTCAGAGACACTGACAATCATTCCGGGCTTTATTTGGTAAAAGGTGGTCAATGCAGACATCTCTGCCCGGTTTCTGAAGCTCGGTCAGCACATTGCGCAACTATACATAGGGTTTTAGGTCGTTAGTCTTGGCGACCTGTTATATTTTAAAGGCTCACTGCCGCATACGCAGTTGAAAATAACACTGGTTATGCTTTTCGGATGGATGAAAAAGGTTACGAATTCTCAGGATTTCATTTGAGGTTGAATATTTAGAGTGTGGTGAACGATGGCCCCGTAAGGGAGAGGAACCATTGTATGGGTGTCCTGTCCATGATTTATTCAATAATGATTTCTGTTGGATGTTTTTTCTGCTTGTCATCTTTTCCTGATTGGTGTGTCCTGGTTTCTATGATAGTTTCCGTCAATCATTATCCATCACTGATACCGCTACGGAATGTTGAAATACTTACTTCATTATCCACAACCTGTCATTGAACAGGCGCATCGTCTGATAACAGAAAAGCGCTTAGGGACATGGTTATTGAAAAAATACCCGGAACCCCATGAAGTAAGAAATAATAAAGCACTGTATGACTATACGATGGCGTTGAAGAACCAGTACCTTCGCAAGTCTGCCCCGCTCAACAAAGTGCTGTTTGATGGCAAAATCAGTCAGACGCATCAGGCCCTGGGTTTGAATATTTCCCGAACCATGGTGCATGGTGGAAAGCTGAAAGCCCGGAAAGAAATCCGCATTGGTGCGCTGTTTCAACATGCGCCGGAAGCGCTGCTGAGAATGATTGTGGTCCACGAGCTGGCCCACCTGAAGGAAGCTGACCATAACCGATCGTTTTACCAGCTATGCTGCCATATGGAACCCGACTACCATCAGCTGGAGCTCGATACACGTCTCTATATGACGCAGCTGGAAATGTTCGGGGATATCTATCAGCGATAAACACTGTTAAGTCGGCTTTCACAAAAAAATACCCCAAGCATGATAATCATATATCCACATATGTTCCGTTAGTCATACAGGCGGGAAGGCGGTAACCCTGACGAACACACCATGCCATACAGTGACACCAGGGTGTCGTGTAGGAATCAATTGACTGTGTCTTTTTCTGTTTTCTCGATTTCAAGGCAATGCAATGTTGCCGACAGGGTGATTTAATGGCAGACATTGCGACAACAGGCCTGTCGCCACACCTTGCCAATGGAATTCATATCATGCCCACATCGGTTACCGGAAAATCACGCAAGCACCTCTATGCGTCCGACCTGCGCGGGCTTGCCCGGCTGGCCACGGAGGCGACAACCGGTGTGACCCGGATAGTGGAAGGTGTACATCAATCGGTGTGGCGAACACTGGGTGCACCCGGAGGCAGCGAGCCGGGCAAGACCCGTGGCCTGACCGGTGGTGTTTACCGGGGTGTTTACGGTATTACCCGCCTGGTTGGCGGCAGTGTGGATGCCGCGCTGGCAAGGCTCGACCCTTACCTGGACGTGCCGGATGACCGCAGGGAAGGTACGTTTCAACGGGATGCGGTGCTGGCTGCACTCAATGGCGTGATGGGCGATCGGTTGGTCGCCAGCAACCATCCGTTTGCCAGTCCCATGTGCCTGCGGTATCGGGGTGAAACGCTGGAGAAAGCGGCGATGCCGGGTGATGCAGACGTCACTGGTAAGATACTGCTGCTGGTACACGGTCTGTGTATGAACGATCAGCAGTGGCGCATACCACCGGGCACTGATGGCGTCGACCAGGGGGGGGCGCTGGCAGCGGCCCTGGGCTATACACCGGTCTACCTGCGATACAACTCCGGTTTGCATACCTCGGTCAATGGCCGGGAATTGTCCGAGAGGCTGGAGCAGCTGGTTGCCCACTGGCCCAGGCCGGTTGAAGCAGTGACGATCGTGGGATACAGCATGGGCGGGCTGGTTGCTCGCAGTGCCTGCTACTATGGACGGCAGGCTGCCATGCAGTGGCCCGATCATCTGAAGCACCTGGTATTCCTTGGCACGCCGCATCATGGTGCGCCGCTGGAGAAGGCGGGCAACGGGTTGGATGCAATCCTGGGGGTAACGCCCTACACGGCGCCGTTTGCCAGGCTTGTCCGTTTACGCAGTGCCGGCATCACCGACCTGCGCCACGGCCATGTGCGCGATGAGGACTGGGAAGGGCGTGATCGGTTTCACTGTAGTCACGATCTGCGTCAGGATGTGCCCTTACCGGAAGGCGTGGCTTGTTATTCCGTGGCGGCAACGACAGCAGCCAGGCGCAGTACAGTGGCGGACCGTTTGATAGGTGATGGCCTGGTCCCGTTACACAGTGCTTTGGGAATAAGTGATATGGCAGATAAATATCTGCACTTTGACGAAGCGTCGCAGTTGATTGTTTACAATACGAACCATATGGCGTTGCTGCATAGTGCGGAAGTCAGTCAGCAGTTGGTGCGATGGCTGACGCCGGCATAAAAACAGGACAGTCATAACTATAACCCTATGAAGAGTGCCCATATTTTTATGGGCAACCCTATATTTCGTTATGTTTGTGGGTGTTCTGTTTATTCGAAATCTGTGATTTGAGGGGAAAGCCATGCATTTTTAATGCATTCAATGATAAAGATCCCATGCCGGTTTCCGCTGAACATTGCTTACCCAACCCTGTAAGATACCCACCAGACTGACCTGAACCCACGCAAGAAGTGCTGTAGCGATTGTGAAAAAAACGCAAAGATTGACGGGGAAACCTGCATCTTCCCCGGTAACGCCTGCGGGTCTTCACCCCCGCAACCTGCATCAGGGCAGGTACAACCTGGCTGAACTGATAAAAACCACGCCCGAATTGAAGCGTTACCTGAAAACTAACCCCCGGGGTGAAGACACTATTGATTTCAGCAATGAGCAGGCCGTTCTCTGTCTGAACAAATCATTGCTGATGCATTTTTATCAGGTGACACACTGGCGAATTCCGGCCGGGTATCTATGCCCGCCGATCCCCGGGCGGGCCGACTACATTCATTACCTGGCCGACTTACTGGCAACCACCCACCACAGTCACACCCCTAAGCCACCAACGGGCAGCGACATTAAGGTACTGGATATAGGCACGGGGGCGAACTGCATCTATCCGATTATTGGTACGCAGAGTTATGGCTGGCAATTTACCGCCAGCGATATCGACCCTGTCTCGGTGAAAACAGCGCGGGTGATTGTCAGTACGAATAGCTGCCTGAAAAACAGGATCAACGTCCTGCAACAACCGGATAGTCGTCGTATTTTCAGGGGCATCATAAACCCACAGGATCGTTTCGATGCGACCCTCTGCAACCCGCCATTTCACGCCTCCATGGCGGAAGCGAATGAAGGCAGTGAGCGGAAATGGAAAAACCTTAACCGCGATAAACAGCGTGCGACGGCGTTACCCAGGCTGAACTTCGGAGGACAAAAGGCCGAGCTATGGTGCGAGGGGGGAGAGATTCGATTTTTGAAGCAGATGATTGCCGAAAGTGCCGAATTCGCCACACAGGTCTGCTGGTTCACTAGCCTGATATCCAAGGGCGATAACATTCAGCCACTGAAGCGACAGCTAAAAAAGCAAGGTGCCAGACAAATCCAGGTGATCAAAATGGCAC
Source organism: Kistimonas ophiarachnellae (assembly GCF_057552235.1). Lineage (NCBI taxonomy): Bacteria > Pseudomonadati > Pseudomonadota > Gammaproteobacteria > Oceanospirillales > Endozoicomonadaceae > Kistimonas > Kistimonas ophiarachnellae. The sequence continues at coordinate 65,828 of NZ_BAAJPA010000008.1, forward strand.
AGGGGCAGAAAATCAGCCGTTTTCTTGCATGGAGTTTTCTCACGCAAGATGAACAGGAGCAATGGGTATCAAACAAATAAGATACCCATCACTATCACCCTATGACGGGAATAGTATTTCTATGGCTGCCCCGTACGCCCATGGTTACAGGTAGTTAAGTCGTCAGTTATGGGAAAATCTGTCAGGCAGCCTTGGCAACTGCTGCGGTATAGGATGAGCCGACCGCATCCCAGTCCACCACATGCCACCATGCATCAATATAATCCGGCCGACGATTCTGATAGGTCAGGTAATAGGCATGTTCCCAGACATCCAGGGCAAGAACGGGCTCACCCCGCACCGGGACAACATCCATAAGAGGATTGTCCTGGTTGCTGGTGGCGGTGATCGTCAATTCCCCGTCCTTGACCACGAGCCAGGCAAAGCCGGACCCGAAGAGGTTGATCGCCGCATCGGAAAACTGTTGCTTAAAGGTTTCCAGGTCACCAAAGGTTTCGTCCAGTTTACTGGCGAAGTCACCGGATGGCTGTTTCCCACCATTGGGTGACATACAGTTCCAGTAAACAATGTGGTTGTAATAACCTCCGCCATGGTTTCGTACCGCCGGTGGCTGTTTGGAAACGCCGGAAAAAATCGCTTCCAGGGACGTATCTTCCAGTTCAGTCCCCTTAATGGCCGCCATGAATTTATCGTAGTAGGTGCGATGGTGCTTGTTGTAGTGAACATCCATGGTTCTGGCATCAATGTATGGCTCAAGCGCATCGTAAGGGTAGGGAAGCTCGGGGAAAACATGAGACATAGTGCATACTCCTGAATATTCCTGCAGTAAAGATCCAGCCATGAGATGCGGTTGTGAAGAGTGTAGTGGAAAACGCCTGTTCTGCTTGGCTGAATCAAGAACATTGTCAATGGAAAAGACTGAAACCGTCCAAACGATCCACTGCTTGTGGAGTGCCTGATCCTTACCGGTCAAATGATCCCTGCCGCAGAGCAAAGCGCGGCAAACACAGCATGCCATGCAGTGAATTGATGTTATTTATCAGGCTTTTGCGGGGACAGGTAAGGTTTCTCCGGCAGAGGTCAGGGAAAGCTGGAACTGTGTTATGGCAGGTCAAGTATATGGATGTCCTATTTATATTTATTTCACAACGCTGGAATAGAGCATTGGCGTATCTACTTTGACTGCTTCCTCATTGTTCTTTTCTATGAAGACGGAAATCCAGGCTGTTTGATTTCCGTTTTTGATCACCAATTTGTTTTTTTTCATAACAATTTTAAGAGCGGAGGAAACTTTGGTGCGTAGGGGGATGCCTTAACCTGACAAATATGGAAATTAAGCCATTTATAAATTGAGTGGATCCGGCTTGCTGCTTGTTTTTAATCATTTTGCCGGATGTTTAGAGAGTTTAATAATGTTATTCAAGGAGAAGAGTAATGAATGAAATACGCGATTTTAGTGTACATCCCCCTGGTTGTTGCATACCTTTCGATGATAACGATCGCTTCAGTGGGAAATTATTCACTGAATACAATAAAAGAATTCTTTCCGGATCTATTTCAAGAGTAAAAAAGTCTGATCCGATGTTTTATATTGGAGATCTTCCGCCTTTATCATCTGGAAAGGGCGTTAGTGAAAGTAGTCCATTGAGCCTCTATGAACATAGCATTAAGACATTGAAAGACAGAGGCTTTGATACACAATGGTCAAAAGGACAAAATGATGTTCATGGGCTTGAATACAAGGATATTGACATACTTTCGAACTTGCTGACTCAAATGTCATTTCCAATCAAAAACATTCCCGTCCTTTTTAAGCGACAGAGTGTGATTTCTATCGCGTGGTGCAGTAAGAGTAAGCAGTGCCTGATAGTATTTTATTGCCGTGATGCGGAAGATCAGCAGCGCTCTAAACCTTCTGACCCTGAGTTTGCGTTCATGCTGAACTTACCTCAGACAGCCCGTCGGCTCGGCATAATGTGTGGTGAACAACTGCTGATTAAAAATATGCACTGTCAATACAGTCCATATAGCCGGTTGGTATGGCATCAGGATAGTATTGCGGAATCAGAGTGTACATACGTGAGACTTTTGCAGACCTTTATAACGAGAACGCCTAATACCAAACACATCAACGAGAGTGATAAAGTTAAAGTAGAGATCGGTATTATGCGTGCTGACAAAAATGCGTCTCCATTTTATGATCCCAAACAACAACATTTCGCACAGAGCGCCAAAGGGTTCGTGATTATGGGTAGGAGGGATATTAGCTCGTTGTCTGCTTATGGTAATGTCATCTACGATACCGAAGAGGATTTTTACGATTTAGAAAATCGCCCAGATAAACCTATCATCTATTTGTTGGAATCTATACCGGAAGAGCCTTATACCGCTTATGTTATTGATCAGGGGCGGCGTTATAATGCGTCGGGCGGAGGAGGTAACGAAACCTATAAAATGGTCCATAGTGCCTCAGAGATTAAGAAACCCACTAGTAATGCTAATGAAACGCCTGATGATAGCAGCGATTCTATACGAGATGTCATTGTTATCAGGACGCAACCATTATACATGGATGATGCCGCTGATTCGTTGCTAACGGATACAGATTCTTCAATGTCGGAAACAGGTTCTTTTGAGACGGCTTCAGGTTCTTATGTGACGGCTACAGGTGCAGATTCGTTGATCCCGGATACAGGTCCTTGTGTGATGGATGCAGATGTGGAGATAGAACAGGCAGGTTGCTGTGCTTCTATCTGCAGTTTCTTTCGCAAAAAAGAGTGATATTGTTTTTTTACCTATAGTGATGGTGCTAAGTTGTAGTGGAAAACAGTAAAGCTCCTTCAGGGTTTAAGCATTACCTCTGCTGTAATTGCTGGCGCAGTTTTCAGATTGCGTTCGTCTACAATGCAAACCAGCCAGAGACGCGGGAGCTCGTTAGCGACATGCTGATGAATGGCTCGTGAGACAGGGGTACAGGACAGGTACTCGATATCAGCTCAACCCAACACCCTATCCCGCCTTTAAAAAGCACGCGACGCAACAGGATACAAGCTACCCCTTTGAGAATACCAGAGTGAAGCTGCTCTGTGGGATGGTAAGGGGGGCAGGTGCTATCAACCAGGCTTTTTCAGAGACAGGTCATAGTTTGTCTTGTCTCTCCGGCTCTGAATAGTCAGGGGCCGGAGAAAGCTAGAGCTGCGGTGTAGCGGTTCAAGTATGTGGGAGTCCTATGTACCCCTTAGCTATTCAAGACAAAAACCTGACTGCAACTTGCTCCCAGTTCTTATTAAATGCAATATATTCTACCTTTTTACCTGAGGAGGCTAAAAACTCAGTGAAAGCTTTGAACTCGTGTTCCTCCCATTTAGGATAATTATATAATTCATCAAATAGGACAATAGAACCCTTTTTTAAATGTGAACCAAGAATTTCGAAGATATCTTTCGTTGAACTATATAAGTCACAGTCAATATGCAAAAATGCTATCGCTTTGTTTTTCAATATTTCATCTGCAAAAACAGGTAGTGTATCCTCAAATAATCCTTTAACCAGCCTTACATTGTTCAAGACGGCTGGAGGTTTTTCAGGATTATGATAAGAAAAAACCCCTTTTGGTAATGGAAAATCATTTCTGTTCCAGGTTTCTGGCAAACCTTCAAATGAGTCGAAACCATAAACGATCGAATGAGGGTTGAGTGCTGCAATAAAATTAATTGTTCTGCCAGTGCAGACTCCCATTTCAGCGATCACTCCATCAATCGTTATTTGTTCACATGCAAACTTGAGAACCTGGGCATCTATATCAAACGCAATCGCATTTTCAAGATGTTCCTTGACGAACTCGATGGACTCCTGATTATAAGTAAATGGCTTGTCTGTTGAGAAAAAGTTAATGACCTGAGTACCTTGAGGTGGGCTTGCATCAATGGTTTCAATCAGGACTGACCAATCAAAGGCTGGCATCATATACTTTTCTAGCATGCTGTTATACCTTGTTTTCTTAACAACATGAGAAAGAGTAGACGGTCTGGCTCCAATGTTAGAAAAAATAGGGCTAAGGGAGGAATAAAAGATACCCATAGTTTCCAGGTGAACTTTTGAGAAGTTATTAAACAATCTCATTTTAATGTGAAATGAAAAACAGGTGCGAATGAAATCAGCAGAGTGCCATTAGACTGTGCCTTGGGGTTCTGTCTCTATTTTGTCCATCGCATGGACATATATTCGCAATTTGGGCCGTAACGGTCGTGTTGCCCATGAAGGCATTATCGACATTCGGCCTGTTAAAGTAGCATCTGGTATCTCAGCGGAAGATATTGCCAAGAGCCTGATGGATTACGGCTTCCATGCACCCATCATGAGTTTCCCACCAGACACATGTTACCACCACTTCTAAATGACCGTTTTTCAACAGTTTGAGATGTCCGGCCGAGCTGGATCGTTTTGCCGAGGCCATGATCGCTACCCGTGGTGAGATCTACAAGGTTCAGAACAGACAGTGGACGAAGGATAATAATCCATTGATTAACACGCCTCATACTCAAGATGATATTCAGGATGAATGGGATTGCCATTGCAGCCGAAAAAAGTCTTTTTAGCCGATGTCGTTTGAAGTGGGTCAAAAAATCTGGACGACGGTCAACGTATCGACAATGCATAAGGTGACCGAAATCTGTTGTGTACCTGTGGAAGCCAACGAATAACGGAACAAAAAGAGATTGAGAAGGGAAAACATCGACATTGTTGGGATTTTCCATTCCAACAATATTATCAAGGAACTACTTGTCGATTGACTGGTCTGGTAGTTATTGAGGATATGCTTTGATTCATAACTTATAGAAATGCAATGAATAATTTTTTGAATACTAAGGTGTATAATGTTGATACAGAGTTCCTGAAAAGAAAATGCTTGATTACTGGGATTCAGGCTGCTGATGGAAAATCTGAAAGCGTTTTTTATACCAACAGGCGTGTTAGTTCAGTTGATAGACCGAGTTTGAACTTATATCTGAATGGTTATGGAACGATTAGTGGCAGTTTTGCACCATTTTATAATAGAATTTTCTCACAAATCCCAGAGCCATTTTACAATGTGCTTATTTCAAAATTTAAATATCTCTTGCCAACCTCAGAGCCTGAACCTTCAGTCTCTGATAACGTTTTTAAATCAACACCCCCTGACGAGCTGGCCAAGGATCAGTTTGATTTTTCGCAGCTTCCTGATGAGGTGATTGAAGCGGTGGCTTTTAAAATTGATGATCGTCAATATTTTATAAATTTAAAGCTTACTTGCAAACGTGTTTTGGACGTCGTAAGCCGCGCTGAAGAACGCAGGTGTAAAGAAATTGTGCGAAGACGAGGTTTGAAGGTAATAGCTCATGAAGTTCTGTCTGGCCAAGTTGTCTATGCTGAGTACAGCAGCAGAAAGGGAGACTGGTACGAAATTAATATTGCTGAGGATGGAAGTTGTAGTGAACGTGATGATCCTGAATGTTTAAACATTTCGGAGGTCTATGCGCTTTGTATTACAACATTTGAAGGTAAAGATGGAAGCATTAAGAACGAAACTGGAATGCTGTGTGAGTTGGAAGATAAAAGTAAATGTCATATCTCCGGAGAATTTTATGAGCTTGATGAACATTACTCGGGACGAGAGATGAGGGGGATTGGTAGAGGTTACCAGGTCGAAATGAAAGTCTCAGGGTTGGTGAAAAAAGCACCAGGCTGGCGCATTCTTTTTTCAGACATGCAGAGTCATGAATTGTTGGAGTTTGTTGATGAAATGAAACAAAGTTATCCATCGTTTTTTACTGACTGGTTGTTAGCCAGTCAATACAGTGAAAAAGAACTGAAGCGTAGATTCACGATTGTTTTTGAAACGGGTAAGTCATGAAATGCGGTAATTTATACGTAAGTTACCGTGCTGCAGTGTGCAGAGATGTCGCCTGTTGAGCAGGGTTTCAATGCCTTTCGCACATGCCATGCAGTGATAGCAGGTATGCTGGAGATATCAATCAGGCTTTTGAGGGGGCAGGTCATGGTTTCGGCGGAGAAAGCTAGATCAATGGTGTAGCGGGGCAAGTCTGTGGGGACATCTTATAAAAGAGTGCACCAGCATCCTGTCTCGGGTCTGGCGGACAAACTCCAGCCTTTCTTATACATAGACTCCTGGCTTTTTATTTCTATTAAATCAATATTACCTTTTAAAAAAACAGGGCATATCGTAGATGCGAATCTTTTATTGAAATAAGAATCCTTGGTCTGCTCACTTGGAATCAGGTTTGTATCCCCAAATAAGTCGCAATCATGCATTGCACGCTCATTATTACTATCTGAATCATTTTTATGCGCCATAACAGGGTCAGGATAAAATCCAAACTTAAAATACCAACCCAAAGCACTCTTGACAGGTAGTTGAATCAAAATATATCCGGCGCCATTTAATCTGGCAGTTAATACCACCGTATACATTAGAAGACTCCCAATTCCGATGTTTGTATGCTTATAGGTTGCATCACCAATATAGTTAACCCGTAAAGAATCATTACTGCCTTTTGTTAAATCAAGCGCTACTGTGCCGCTATTGATGGCGCCTTGAGTGACCTGCCCAGTATATATTCCAACTTCACGATGCCATTCATTTTTCTTACGCCCCATCAAAGTCACTTTCATATTGTCTCGTCTTGTAAAAACGAGCGTTGAATATAAGAGTAAAGAGTCAGACATAAGAATCCTGTGATCATTGAGAATAAAGCATGCTGAATGACTTGCTTTGCAATGAACATTATTTGCTCCTGATCATTTTACTTTACCTGATTATCACTGTTGCTCAGTCAGTTAGAGGAGTCTAGCTGGCATGGGAGAAGTTTGCGTATCCAGGTAACCCAGACTTGATGCCATCGCAGGTGTACATGAACAGAGGGGCGAGTGATGTGGGAGACCTGTTGATTCCGTGATCCTTGTCACAGAGGAAAGCAAGAGGCAAACAGCGTGCTATGCAGCAATAGCAGGGGGGATCCGTCAGGCATTTGTGGGGACAGGTCTTGCTTTCTCCAACTCTGAATAGTCAGAGGCTGGAGAAAGGTAGACCTGCGATGTGGGGGGCCTTTTCTCTATCTCTTAAAGAAACTCGGTCAAGCGCCGGATTTTTCTTTTTCCGAAAAGTGCGAGCATGTCTATCAGGGCTGGTCGCGGGTATCTACGTATCTTTATGGGGATTTACGTGTATTCACGTAAGGCGTCATTGTTTTGTAAGTCGATATGATGGGGGCAGTTAACAGGAGGAAACATGAAAGCCAAAGATGATAAAATGACCTTCTTCACAGAAGACCCAATCTCTACCTATGTATATTTGATTATTCTTGCATGCACTATTGGAGCATTTTGGTTCTAGTGAACGCATCATAATATGCCCCTGAAAGAGAGGGGCAGCCATCAAAATAATCATTCTTTAGTATTGTGAATAATAGTTATTATTCATTCTTACATTTTATTATTCTGAATTATTTCTAGTGAATGGATAGGTTCAGATTATATACGAGCACTGTGATATTTCTCTTAACGAATACGGGTAATTAACTGGCGGCATTTCAGTTTAATGATTTTAGGGAGAGTTAGTTCCTGCTGTGCTCCCATTTCCAGAAAGGCAGCCAACCCCCGCTTTTCTTTGTTTGCCTCAAGCGCCAGGTGCTCATTCAGACAGCGTATGAATTCAATATCGGTTTTCTGCTAGCTTGCAACGAATGAACCCAAACCAATAAAAAGGGCCCCGTTCAGGGCCCTTTCTTTCGTTAGCTTTCTCTGTCTACGGTGCGCTTACACGCTGTAGTACAGGTCAAACTCAGCCGGGTGCGTGGTCTGCGCCACAGTGATGCACTCTTCACGCTTCAGATCGATGTAACCATCGATCATGTCGTCAGTGAAGACGCCACCTTCGGTCAGGAAGGCGCGATCCGCATCCAGCGCGTCCAGGGCTTCTTCGAAGCTGGCGGCAACGGTCGGGATCTCGGCGGCTTCTTCCGGCGGCAGGTCGTACAGGTCCTTGTCTGCGGCATCGCCGGGGTGCAGCTTGTTCTTGATCCCGTCCAGGCCGGCCATCATCAGGGCGGCGAAGGCCAGGTAAGGGTTGGCAGTCGGGTCAGGGAAACGCACCTCGATACGACGCGCCTTCGGGCTGTTCACGTAAGGAATCCGGATGGACGCAGAACGGTTACGGGCAGAGTAGGCCAGCATAACCGGGGCTTCGAAGCCGGGTACCAGACGCTTGTACGCGTTGGTGGAGGCGTTGGTGAAGGCGTTCAGGGCCCTGGCGTGCTTGATGACACCGCCGATGTAGTACAGGGCAGTCTCGCTCAGGCCGGCATAGCCGTCACCGGCGAACAGGTTGTTGCCGTCCTTGCTCAGGGACATGTGCACGTGCATGCCGCTGCCGTTGTCGCCAACCAGGGGCTTGGGCATGAAGGTTGCGGTCTTGCCGTAGGCGTGGGCCACGTTGTGGACACAGTACTTGAGGATCTGCACTTCGTCTGCCTTGCGCACCAGGGTGTTGAAGCGGGTGCCGATCTCGCACTGGCCGGCGGTGCCGACTTCGTGGTGGTGCACTTCAACGCCTACGCCCATGGCTTCCATGGCCTGGCACATGGCGGCACGGAGGTCGTGCAGGGAATCAACCGGAGGAACCGGGAAGTAACCGCCCTTGATCTTCGGACGGTGGCCGATGTTGCCGCTTTCAAACTGCTTGTTGGAGGACCAGGCCGCTTCTTCAGAGTTCACTTCGTAGGAAGCGCCGGAAATGTCGATGTTCCACTTCACGTCGTCGAATACGAAGAACTCGGGCTCGGGACCGAAGAAGGCGGTGTCGGCCACGCCGGTGGACTTCAGGTACTCTTCCGCACGACGGGCGACAGAACGTGGATCACGCTCATAACCCTGCATGGTGGCGGGCTCAACGATGTCGCAGCGCAGGTTCAGGGTCGGTTCCTCGGTGAAGGGGTCGATCACGGCGCTGTCGTCGTCCGGCATCAGGATCATGTCGGACTCGTTGATACCTTTCCAGCCGGCGATGGATGAACCGTCAAACATCTTGCCGACTTCGAAAAACTCGCTGTCAATCTCGCTGGTGGGCATGGAGACGTGCTGTTCTTTACCACGGCTGTCGGTAAAGCGCAGGTCAACCCACTTGACGTCATTTTCCTTGATCAGGGCAGTGGTCTTGGCAGACATTCTTATTCCTCCGGGGTTATCTCGACCGCTAGTGTCCGGATCGGGTCTCGAGCGGTATGCGTCTGTTCGTTCCTGTTGGTACACGGGTGCGAACCAGTCTCGCACTGGCTTTAGCAAGGCGTGTGCCAGTTTGGTGTTTGCCGTTCAGTCCGTGTCTTCAAAGGGTGCACCAGTGGTTCCCGGGCGTTTTGTTAGTGCTGCGTGATCCAAAACGGTGCATCTTTTTATTGTTGCGACCTGAACCGGTGCGCGATCTGTTTTTCCGCCCCCTGCGTGACCCGAAGCGGGGCATGGGCATAAGGGAAAACCGTTACGCTGGCAAGCGGAAGTCAGTCTACACCCTTTAATCGAACCCCGAAATGTCTGAAAGCTGGAAAATTTCAGCGGGGGTATTTACTATGCGGGGGTTAGTTACCATGCATCGTCTTTTTCCATTCCCTGTTCCCTTGCCGATGCTGTTTTCACAGGCACCGAAAACGCGCACTCAATACTGAAGACTCCCTGATGAAGTTTATTGTCAAACTGTTCCCCGAAATCACCATTAAAAGTTCACCGGTCCGCAAACGGTTTGTAAAACAGTTGCGCCGTAATATCCGTACGGTCTGTAAACCACTGGATGAACAGGTGACGGCGACGGGCACCTGGGATGTCATTCATGTGGAAACCCAGCTGACTGACCGGCAGGATATCGACCTGCTGGCGGAACGCCTCTGCTGCATCTCCGGTATTCACCAGGTGCTGGAAGTGGCTGAATACCCGCTGACGGATTTTGACGACATCCTTGAGAAAACCGTGGCGGCCTGGTCCGGCGCGCTGGCGGGCAAAACCTTTGCCGTGCGGGTGCACCGTTCCGGCAAGCATGACTTTACCTCGATTGATGTGGAACGGTTTCTCGGCGCCGGGTTGCTGGAGCGTGTCGAATCGGCGGGCGTCAAGCTGAAGCATCCGGACGTGCGCGTTGAGCTGGAAATCAAGAATGATCGCTACTTTATGGTGCAGCGTCGTCTGGATGGTCTGGGTGGTTACCCGATGGGCACCCAGGAGCCGGTGTTGTCGCTGATCTCCGGCGGGTTTGATTCCACCGTTTCCAGCTTCCTGACTGCGCGCCGCGGCATGAACACCCATTTCTGCTTTTTTAATCTTGGCGGCCATGCCCATGAGCTGGCGGTGAAAGAGGTGGCTTTCTACCTCTGGAGCAAGTACAGCGCGTCGCACCGGGTACGGTTTATTACCATTCCCTTTGAAGGCGTGGTGGAAGAGATTCTGACCAATGTTGATAACTCCCAGATGGGGGTGGTGCTCAAGCGGATGATGCTGCGTGCCGCGTCCGCTGTCGCCAAGGAAATGGATATCCAGGCGCTGGTGACCGGTGAAGCGATTGCCCAGGTGTCCAGCCAGACATTGCATAACCTGGCAGTGATTGATTCCGTTACCGACATGCTGGTACTGCGTCCGCTGATCGCCATGGACAAGCAGGACATTATTAATATTGCCGCGCGTATCGGTACCGAGGAATTTGCCAAGAATATTCCTGAATACTGCGCGGTGATTTCCAAAAATCCGACCACCTGCGCCAAGCCGGAACGTATTGTCCACGAAGAAACCAAATTTGATTTCTCGGTGATTGATGCCGCGGTGCAGAACCGTCGCAGTGTGTCAGTGCACGACATCATCGCCGATGACCTGACCCGTGAGCAGGTGGAAGTGGTCAACGAAGTCGGCAAGAACGAAGTCATCATTGATATCCGCCACCCGACCGAAGAAGAGATCAAACCCTTCACGCTGCCCGGCCATGAAGTATTGACCCTTCCGTTCTACCAGCTGGCGACCCGTTTCCCGGAACTGGATCGCAACAACCATTACCTGCTCTATTGCGAAAAAGGCGTTATGAGCCAGTTGCATGCCATGCACCTGCGCGACGCCGGACATGATAATGTAGGCGTATACCAGCCCTGATGTGGCAGTGATTTTCCTGGGGGAAACCATCCAATGAAACTGGCCATGATTGCCGCGGTGGCGGAGAACAACGCCATCGGCATTAACAACAAGCTGCCCTGGTACCTGCCGGGTGACCTCCGTTATTTCAAGGCGGTCACCATGGGCAAACCGGTCATCATGGGGCGCAAGACGTTTGATTCCCTGCGCAAGCCATTGCCGGGGCGCACCAACATCGTGATCACCCGTGACCGCGAGTATCAGCGGGAAGGCATTTCCGTGGTGTACAGCCTGGATGAAGCCATCTCGCTGGCGGAAGATGTGGCGCTGATCAACGGTTGTGAGGAACTGATGATCATCGGCGGTGAGCAGATCTACCGTGAAGCGCTGCCAAGAGCAGAACGCCTCTACCTGACCCGCGTCCACCGCAGCTTTGACGGCGACGCTTTTTTCCCGGAGCTGGATTCCGCCGAATGGCAGGAAACCCTGCGGGAAGACCGTGTTGTCGATGACGAGGATGCGCTGTCCTACAGCTACCTGGTGCTGGACCGCTCCGCTTAATCCTTTTTGCGATAACTGTTCACGCGATTACTTCCTTCCTTAATCGACTCTGGCTGAACGTCCGGTTCAGGCAGAGTCGGGCAGCCCAACGCTTATACTTTTCTGGATAACACGGTTTTTCTTCAGGTTCTTGCCGTTCTGGTCATTCAGGATGAATGGCGCGATGGCGGGAGCAGGGGCATCAGGGACAGTCAGCGGTTATGCGGTCCATCAATGGTATCCGTCCAGTCCGGTTTTCGCAGGTTTTCAACCAGAAAGCGTGGGACCAGCTATGTCAGAAAAATGCCACCCTGAAGCATGTCGATTTCCCGTCCCGCCAGGTTGATATTGCCCTGTCTGAACGCGCCATCCGGAAAAAAGCCCGGCAGCCCCGTCGCCTGAAAGATCGGAAGGTGGCCAGGGGTAATACATTGACCTGGTTTTCCCGGTTATTCAGGCGCAGACGCCAGGATGTGGGTCGCAATTTGTTCAATGCCTATGCGTCATTCCTCACGCATGAGTATCCAGCCGTTGGCGGTGTCGAAGGTATTCAATCTCCGGGTGAGATAGACCTGGACAAACCTGAACATTTCAGACTTGCCTGCGCCTTCGTTGCAGCCGGTGCCTGCCAGTGGAGCGGGAAGGGGGAGCTGGAGTCCACCGGGCAGGTGATCGACAAAGCCATGGTGGATCGTATTGATGCGCTGGTGAACGGCTCCTGCACCCGCCTGGCGTACGAATTTATTGCTCTGGATAAACCCTTTCCGAAAGGGTTCCTGCAACGGGTCTTCATTCCCCACTTTCTGGATGGCATGGTCAAACGGACCGGTATGCCGGAAGACGAAGCACGTAGCGTGCTGGAGGGGATCCTTGCCAGCCCGGCAGTGAACATTACCCGCGACGCGGATATCACGCTGGAACATGTCATGGCGTTGAAAAACCGGCTGCTGCAAATGGGTTTGTGGCAGCGTGAGATGGCAGGGGAGGTGGCGTCTGCTGCCGGGGTTGGAGCGTCGGTCGCCCGACCGCGTCTGCCGGCACCTCAGCCACGGTACCAGTGTGACAGCGAAGATCTCTGGCTAATCCGTTACCAGGTAGAGCATCACAGATTCCTGAAATTTACCCGCGATTTTGCCCATCGCATTCATTTGTGGGCCCAACGCAATAAGCGGGTGATCGGGCTTGAAGCGGCTGGAGTCTTCACGGTTGCGGTCATTACCGGTATTACGACTGGAGGGATTGGCATCGCTATTTACCTGGGGAGCCGGACGATCTTCAAACTGATTCAGCTCGGTATTCAGGCATCGATTGTCGCGGCCAGGATGCGGTTCAGCAGAAACAAGGTGCGACAGGTTGAAACTGACATCGCTCACCGTATGCCTGCGGATGGCACATCGTCTGTGGATACCCGTGAGGTCAAGGATATTGCCACACTGGATAACCCTGGAGACCAGGAAACGCATCGCAATATTGAGCGCCTGCTGGAAGGGACGGAATACCTGTCACGAGAGCGGGGCCTTACTCGTATGACCAACCTGTTACTGGATATGAAAAGTCTCTCTGAAAACCTGTCCCGGTTAGAAAGCAGTGCTGGTGACAGTGTGAAAGACAGTATTCGTTTTCAGAAACTGCATACCCTGGCGAGCCAGCATGGCGCTCACTTTGGCCAGGCCGCCCGGGATTACGACAAAATGGTGGTCGCCGGCGTGCAGAAAGTCTCCGCACTCAACACTGAATTTGAACGGCTGTTCAAACCCCTGTGGGAGCCTTTCCGGGGATTGTCAGATGACAAGATGGATGCCGTTTTCAATGAAGCGGCCAATCATTCCTCGGTAAAAGGGCGCTGGTATCTGCCCGGGGAAGACTGCCTCAGATGGATCCAGACCATCGTGCCGGAGGAGCCGGGCAACCCCAGTTCCCGTATGATTCGCGAAGGTATCGGTAAGGCGATCATTGGGCGTCAGCCATCCCGTGATGGCGTGAACGTGTCGTCCAATAAAACCCGTCGCAAGGTGGTCAAGGTGACCGTATTGGGCTGTAAGCTGGTATTCAGTTACGCCTGGGGGCGAGTTAAGCCTTACCGAATGATTGCCCAGGTGCTTGAAGTCCTTGGAAATCACCTGGTGCAGGGAACCCGCCCCGGCATTGATCTGATTAAACCGGTTATTACGCCGCTATGGACAGGGGTGTTTGTATTGCTTTATGTGGTGGAAAACGTCACTCACTACATCAATAACAAGCGAAATGAAAAACGCAGCAGTGCGGTTCAGGGTCGGATCAACGCAGGGCGCTGGGACGATGAGGAAACCAGGGATAACACCCTGTCCATTGAAGACTGGCAGGCCATCCGGCGACAGGCAAAACACCTGGGACCCAAATATGTGAAAACGGTGAAACGCCTGAACAGGGTACTGGATACGTTGTCAGAACACGCGACGCTCATGCCACCGACGGATCGTGACTCGCCGGCGTACCACGATTACCTGGTAAAAACGGCAACCGGCCTGTTGCGCTATAAGATGTTGATGCATGAGCTGGAGATCCAGCTATATGGCTCGGTAGGGCTCATGCATCATGTGGGTATTCAGCAAAAATCACGGTTTGACCGGCGGCTCCGGTCCATCCAAATTGCCGAATAGCCAGTTCCATGGTCCCTGTCATTGATTAACTATGTCCTGTTAATCTGAAAATCATCTGTTAAATCGATCTGGCCAAACAAATCACTGCTGGAAATGCTTCAGGCTATTCTATTTAATTATTTCGGTGGAGCGTTTTGTTAAAATGCGTATTTTTGTGCGTGTATTGTTTTTATGAAATGTCAGTCGAAATTTATCAGGTTAGACAAAAGTTGTACCATATTGTTAGTGATTTTTTTTGCTTATGACCCTGATTGCAGAATAATATGTTTATCGCTTTAAAAAGTTGATATCAATATCGAAAACTCTTAGAGGTATTAAATCTAAACTATCCATTTGTTTAATAGACCTTTGCATAAAGGTTTTTGGTATTAAAATGAGTTAGCCTGTTTTGATGAATTCGGATTCAAGTCAGTCAGTCAGGGAGGAGCTGTGAGAGAAACGGGATTGTTGAATGTTCAGTCAAATGCCATAGCGAATAATGCAACAGGTGCACTCTCTGGCAAGCCATCCTCATGGCGTCGAGCGTGTCGGGTTGTTGTTCCCTTATTATCGGTTGTTGGAATCGTTGCCGGTGCGATTATTTGTATTGCTATCCCTGTTTTAGGTGGTGCTTTTGTAAGTGTTAGTGGAATTGGACTCGCCTGCTATGTGGGTAAATGCATTTACGATCGACGGGTCAGGAAAGTGCATCAACCTGTGAATTACGTTGGCCAAAATACACAGCGAACATCAGCGGAATATAACCGGTCAACTGAGGATGACTGCGAGTCTAAGCATAATGTTTTTCGGGATTTTACGTATATTAAGGCATTATCGCCAGGAGCATCTGGTGCTACTGTCCACTTACTGAGGGATCATAACGGGAATGAGGTAGTCCTTAAATTAATTGAGCATAATGAAGATATAGTGGAAAATTTTTGTGGTAACGAAGGGCGGATTCAAGAAGAAGTATCCTCACAAATGCAAGATTTATTACCTGCTGTTTATCAACATGGCACAATGAAAGGAAAGAGTCTTAAACCCCTTTGCGGGTGCGGTTTTAAACTCGATGAGACGAAAACATACTCCTATATTCTATCCGATTATGTTAACCATAGTAGCCTTGATGATATGGTGGAAGATGGGAAAATTAACTCAGATAGCATGTATGCGCGCATGTTATTGAACTTCGCTAAAAAAATGAAAGTGGCGTCTGATGAGCTGGGCTTTGTGCATAATGATTTAAGCAGGAATTTGATTGTTACTGCCGAAAATGAGCTGTCTCTGATAGATACAGGGTTGAGTGAAACAGCAGCCAATCCGTTTCAGGGGGATTGCAAAGGCGTTCCATTGAGGAATGCGCAGAAAGCCTGGTCAATTGTGACAGGGATAGCCTTCGGTGACAGGGCCTTGGAAGATCCTTTTCTAAAAGAAATGACAATTGGTAAAGGCCTGAGCAATTACTTCGATCAGGTTAAAGATGAGAGTGGTGATGTTAATTTTGATTTGTTTGAATTCAACCTGTTGCTTTATTGCTTCCCTAAAGTCAGTGCGAAAATTATACCCTATGGGCGTTACAATGAAGCGAAACTATTAAACTGGGATGAGTGTATTTCTGCACTTGAAGAACAGTTGTCTGATACAGATTTTTTAAATGGTGTGGAACGTCGGCGTAAGCTTAAAAAAAGGGCGACCGCCTCATATTGACCCATTCACAATTTCCTCTCCCCCCTTGTCACACAAGGGGTTGGTAGAACATACGTCGCTGACGATGAAGCCTCAGATCAGTCGACAGAGACTAAACAGGTTCAGGCAGAAGAGGATTTGGAAAAAACGAGTGGTATTACTTGAATCGGAACTGGTAGCGCAGGCGTAATTCGTTCATGAACTCCAGCTCATCCGGAAAGACATTGTCGTGGCCTTTCTCGTTTTCCTGACGATCCTTCATTCGTTCGCGGTTTTGTTCATCTTCAATGTCAAAGGCGGTTTCGGGGCGTGACTGCGTGGTAATGGAGAGTTCAAACCACTGGTTGTCGTTGAGGCGGAAAATCGGCAGGGCGCTGTCGGTTTGTTCAGTGGCATAGCCCTGTCCTGCCACGGCCAGCAGCAGGCACATCAAAAAACGGGTGGCGAGACGCCGGATCACAACCATAACAACCTGTTACTCCGCTTGGGCGATGGCAACCTCACTGGTGATGGCGACGGGTTTAACAAAAACCTTGGATTTCCGATCCTTGTTGTACAGGGCGCGTTTTTCTTCTGGCAGTTCGCTGAGAGGCGCCGGGGTGAAACCGCGTTCGATAAACCAGTGAGCCGTCCGTGTGGTCAACACATAAAGATGCGTAATACCTTGTTGGACAGCCTGTTGTTCAATTTGTTCCAGCAGGATATCCCCGCGGTTGCCATTGCGGTAGTCCGGATGAACCACGACACAGGCCAGCTCGGCCGCAGTGGACGTGGCAAAGGGTAGCAGGGAGGCGCAACCGATAATCATCCCGTCCCGTACCGCGACGGTGAAACAACCAATCTCCCGCTCCAGCGCCTTGCGGGAACGGCGCACCAGTACGCCTTTTTCCTCCAGTGGGCGGATCAGTTCGATGATGCCGCCGATATCATTGATGGTGGCCGGTCGCAGGTGCTCATAGGCATCCATGTCGCGGGTAACCAGGGTGCCGTCCCCCTCACGGGTAAACAGTTCCTGCAGCAGTGAGCCGTCAACGGCATGGCTGACAATATGGCTGCGGTTGACACCAGCGTTACAGGCATCCACGGCAGCGGACAATAACCGTATGCCTTCCTGGTCCGTCATGACGTCCAGCCATTCACGGGCCATGGACGGGCGCATGGTCCGGAGTATCCGGCCGTCATGGTCGAGGATGCCGGGCTGGTTGCTGAACATGATCAGTTTTTCTGCACTCAAACGGGCGGCAGTGCTGGTGGCTACGTTTTCCACGGGCAGGTTGAACACCTCACCGGTCGCGGAGTAACCCAGACAGGAGAGGAGCACAACGTTACCCTGGTCCAGTTGCTGCACAATGGCTTTCTGGTCGATACGGCGCACTTCACCGGTATGCTGGAAATCAATGCCGTCGACGACACCCAGGGGGCGGGCCGTAACAAAGTTGCCGCTGACAACCCGGATGCGTGAGCCGTGCATGGGTGAATTGATCAGCCCCATGGAAAACTGGGATTCAATCTTTACCCGCAGGCTGCCTACCGCTTCCTTGACGCACTCCAGCACCGACTTGCTGGTGATACGCTGGTTGCCCTGGAAACGGCAGTTGAGTCCGCGTTCCATCACACGCTGGTTGATCTGCGGACGGGCCCCGTGGACCAGCACCAGTCGCACCCCCAGGCTGCTGAGCAGGGCAATATCATTGACGATATTGGCAAAGTGCGTATCCGCAAGCGTCTCGCCACTGAGCATGATCACGAACGTCTTGCCCCGGTGGGCGTGGATGTACGGTGACGATTGCCGGAAGATCTTCACGTAGTCGCTGGTTGAGGTGTCCACGGGTGCGCCCTGTTTTCTATCGTTTGTTCTGCCCGGGTTCCGTTGTCCGGATATAGTCTGCTGTGCCGGTTACAGGCAATAACGTGTAATTAGCTTTTTGAGAAGATCAATCGTCGGTGTAATTCTGTCAAGTGCCAGGTACTCATCCGGCTGGTGCGCCTGGGCGATATCGCCGGGGCCGAGGACGACGGTTTCCATCCCCAAACCGGAGAGGAACGGTGCTTCCGTGGCGAACGCAGCCGTAGTTGCGCTGTAACCGGTGAGTTGTTCACAGGTCTTGACCAGGTCTGAGGTCACCGGTGTCATGAACGCATCAATGCTCTCCGCCAGGGGCTCCAGCGTCACAGTGACACCACGGTCTTTGGCGACCAGTGACGCACAGTTGAGAATTTCCCGGCGGATGTCCTCCGGGTTCATGCCCGGCAGCATGCGGACATCAAACTCCAGTTCGCAGTGGCCGCAGATCCGGTTGGGATTATCGCCGCCGTGGATACAGCCAAGGTTCAGTGTCGGTATCGGAACGGTAAAGGCCGGGTTGTTGTACCGCTGCTCAAACTCTGACCGAAGCACAAGGATACGGTTAATGACCTGGTTCATCGCTTCCATGGCATTGCGGCCCAGGGAGGGATCGCTGGAATGGCCGGATTGTCCGGTAATGGTCAGCCGTTCCATCATGATGCCCTTGTGCATGTGCAGCGGCTGCAGGCCTGTTGGTTCACCGATGACCGCATAACGAGCCCTGGGTTTCCCTTCGGCCGCCAGCGCCCGGGCACCGTTCATGGAGGATTCTTCATCGGCGGTGGCCAGGACGATCAGTGGTTGCTGGAGCTGACTGGCTTCCAGGTCCTGAATGGCTTCAAGGATCAGCGGGAAAAAACCTTTCATATCGCACACGCCGAGGCCGTAAAGACGGTTATCCGCTTCAGTCAGCGTGAAGGGATTGCTGCGCCAGAGTGACTCATCACAGGGCACTGTATCGGTATGCCCGGCGAGTACCAGACCGCCGGGACCGCTGCCCAGCGTGGCAATCAGGTTGGCCTTGCCGGGTTGACCGGGAAGAGGCTGGATATCACAGGCGAAGCCCAGTGCGCTGAACCATTGTGCCAGTGTATCTATAACTGCACGGTTGCCCTGGTCCAGTTCCGGACGGGTGGAGCTGATCGAGGGAAGGGCGATCAGTTGGCGTAAGCAGTTGATGAGCCCTGGTGTCATAACAGTATCAGATGACCTCGTAGATGAGAGATATGGACACGATAATGACGTGTGTCGCTGACGGATTATGCTGAACTTCCTTATGGATAAAAGCAACAGCATACGCGATGCATTGGCCCGAATGGTATCCGCTGTTCTGTCGCTTTGTGCTTGTACTTAATGAGAGTGGAAGGATGGTGGAATGCCAGTCGGCAACATCAGTGATGGATGATTATCTAAACGCGTTGGAATCAGGCTGTCTATGGTACGCACAGTGTACGGATGTTGATGACAATTGCATGTTGATCAATAAAATGCATCTTGGGGATCTGCTTAATCATCAAGGTTATTGAATCATGTAAATCTATTTCTATTTGAAGGCCTTGCCATAAATCTCTCAAATGCCTCATCGCTCATGTAATTCCCTAGCTCTTCTGACTCTTCCGGCACTTCCGGCACTTCCGGCACTTCCGGCACTTCCGACACTTCCGACACTTCCGACACTTCCGACACTTCCGACACTTCTGGCTCTTCTGGCTCTTCAACGTTAATATGATTCCTTATGTTGAAAAGACTATGAATTGGATTCAATAAAATATTGTTTAAAAGAAAAGAAATTGAATCAGTTCTATTCTGATCTAGACTTATTTCAGTTATATTAGTCGGCGCCAAATCTTTATCATAAGTAAATTCTTCATATTTTTTTATTTCGCTTCTGCAATTGGGGCATCTTCTATTTATATTCATAGCAGTTAGTATGCAAGTGCGATCAAAAATATGCCCGCAAGAAGTCTTTATTTTTATACCTTCTGTGCCATCCTCTAAACAAATGGAGCAAACATCGGGCTTATAATCTTTGTTTTTAGATTTAGATTTGGGGGTAAGTTCTGGTTCTGGTTCTGGTTCTGGTTCTGGCTCTGGCTCTGGTTCTGGTTCTGGTTCTGGTTCAACTGCAGGTTCATATTCAGATGGACATTCTGTATCATAGGTAGAGGTTTCGCCGTTGAGAGTATTGGGTGATGGGAGTAAGTTTTCCACTGGTGTCGTTGATTCTATTTTTCGATCTTCAAACGCTTTAAGTTCTCGCGCAAAGTATGCCTGGGTACAATTTTCACGGTTTATTACTGCCTTCGCGTCAGCAATTTTGACCGTGTAGCAACAGAATAAGGCACAGAAAAAAGCCCCCACGACCTTGCATGCTTTTATGAGAAAGCAGGATTCAGTGTTTTTGTGCAAGCTGTAGCAGCAGGCGGCCGGAATGGAGAAATTAATTTTATTCATAGATTGTCTTCTGTTATTGATTTCCTGATTGTCAAATGAATCGTTTATGTTTGGATTTAGACACTTGTTGGGTTGTGAAGTTTCTTTCTTGTTGACCCTTGTTTTGGCGCGTTTGGTTTTATAACAGCCGTGTTAGTGTTTCTTGCGGTAGTTATTAACTCACTGTTTTTTAGTTCTACTTTGCTACTCGTTAGTTCAGGTGTGCAGTACGTCTGAGTGTAAAAGGTCCGGAAATAATAACAACATGGTTAGGCTTTTCGAGGCTTTAAATAAACTGGCTTAAGTTTAAATTCGTCGTTATCGTTGGCAAGGTGTATTTTAATTCTTAGTCTCACCCCCACCTTGTCTATGGCCTCTGATATCTAAGAATTTTTAGCCAATCCGTTATGCGGTCTAATACCCATCTGGGAACAATTTCGGGGTATATCAAGGTTCATTGTGAGTGCATGCGAGTGGGAGGCGGGCCAAGTGTATCAAATAGCCGTTATAGACAACCTGACGGGTTTTTGTCCGTGGATCGTCGGTATCTATAACGGCGCTATTGTGGTGTTATCGGCAGACAGCGATATCAATAACTGAAATGTGCCAATGTGTCTAACACAGGGGGGCGTCAAACAATTGCACGCTAACCCATGCATGCTTTTCAACCAGGGTCTGATCTTCCGGGAAAATAATGTAACAGTCAGCCTGGCTCATGGACGTCAGTATGCCTGACCCCTGACGTCCTGTTGTTGAGACTTCCGCAACACCATCATTGCCAGTATGCAGAATACCCCGCAGGTATTCCCGGCGCCCTGCACGCTTTTTCAGCGTTTCCCTGCTGCGGGCCCGGAGCTGTCGGGTGACTGAAACGTCTGCGCCCATCATGACTTGCAGCATAGGGGCGACGAGCAGGTCGAAGGTGACAGTGGCTGAAACGGGATTGCCAGGCAGGCCAAAGAACAGGCTGTTGGGCAGGGTGCCGAAGGCAAAGGGTTTGCCCGGCTTAATGGCCAGTTTCCAGAATTCGGTTTTGCCCAGTTCATCCAGAATGGTTTTGGTGTAATCCGCTTCGCCGACGGAGACGCCACCGGACGTGATCACCGCATCGGCTTCCCGGTCGGTCGTCAGAAAGGCTTCGCGCAGCAGGTCACAGTCGTCCGGGATACAACCCAGGTCCAGCACTTCCACGCCCAGTCGCTGCAGCAGGGCGTGAACGGTATGACGATTGCTGTCGTAAATGTCGCCGGGATTCAGGGTTTCGCCGGGCTGACGCAATTCATCGCCGGTAGAAAAGATAGCGACTTTCAGTTTACGCAGAACCTTGACCCGGGCAATGCCCAGCGACGCCAGCAGGCCGATATCCTGGGGGCGCAGGCGACGACCAGCAGATAATACGGTATGTCCTTCACGGATATCTTCACCGGCTCTCCGGATATTGTTACCGGGCAGGCTATCAGTCAGGAAACGAATGCCGGTATCAGTTTGCTCGGTTTGTTCCTGCATGATGACGGTATCGGTACCGGCGGGAATACTCGCCCCGGTCATGATCCGGATGCAGTGACCATCAGGGCATTCACCGGCAAAGGGATGGCCCGCAAAGGATTTACCGGCAACCTGTAATGGTGTTCCGGCTGAAAGGTCTGCCGCCCGAAGGGCATAACCGTCCATGGCGGAATTGTCACAGGGTGGCACATTGAGCGGGGAGACGATATCAATCGCCAGCACCCTGTCCAGCGCCTCTGGCAGTGAAACCGTTTCCTGCGTGTTAACAGGGCGAATCACCTGGCGCATGCGATCCAGACCTTCCTCCACAGCCATCAGGCCGGGTGCACTGCAACAGTCAGACATCAAGGGGCTCCTTACCGGAAAAAGAGGTTAAGCAAAGCATATTCACGGATTCAGTACCTGCAGGCCGGCTGCTTTGAAACAGGCGTACACCGACTCTCCCTGTTTCAGCGCCATCCGGCTAAAGGATTGCCGGGTAATCAGGGCCAGCAGCGCCTGCTGTTCAAGGGTCAGGCGCAGCAGTATGTGGCTGTCGCCCGCCGGCTTGATGCCGTCAATGCGGGTCAGCAGCCGGTTCTGGATACTGCAGTCAGCCACGGATTCCCGCATGATACTCACTTCCGATGCCGGTACCAGTAAACGGGTTGTGGTACCTCGCACGGCAGTCAGGTGAGAAACGGTGATCTGCTGGCCATCTGCCTGCAGGTGAGTGACCGGGTAATCGGGCTCCAGTCCTGCGACTGTGGCTTCCAGGACCGCCAGTGCATCTTCGTCGGCAAGCGCATTATCCAGTCGAGTGAAAAGTTCAGTTGTCTGGCCTTTGGCGATAATCCTGCCATTGTCCATCAGCACGGTGTCATCAGCCAGCCGGGCAACTTCTTCCTGTGAGTGACTGACCACGATGATCGGAATCGAAAAATGATGATAGATGGTGCGGATGTAGGGTAGCAGCTCCCGCTTGGCGGACCTGTCCAGAGATGCCAGGGGTTCATCCATCAGCAGCAGGTCCGGTGATGACAAAATCGCCCGGGCAATAGCGACCCGCTGTCGTTGGCCGCCGGACAACTGATCGGGTTTTCGGGTTAACAGGGAGGCAATGCCACACCAGTCAATGACATGGTCAAGGCTGATTGTGTCGTTTTTTCGGTGCGCGCGCTTCCGGGCATAGTTGAGATTGGCAGCCACGCTCAGGTGAGGAAACAGGCTGGTTTCCTGAAACACATAACCGAGTCGGCGGTGTTGAGGTGGCATGCAGTGCTTTGCGTCTTCATACCAGACCGAGTCACCCATCCGGATTGAACCGTTATCCGGCTTCTCCAGGCCAGCAATGGTTCGCAGTAGTGTGGTCTTGCCACAGCCGGAAGGTCCCATAATGGCAGTAATGCCGTTCAGCGGAAAGGTATGGGTGACTGCCAGCTCGAACGCCGGGCGGTGTAACTGGATGTCGACGGTCAGCGTCATGCCTTGGCAACCTCCCCTCGGGAAGAAATCCTGTGGGAAAACTGAACCAGTGTCAGTAACAACAGCGACATGATCAGCAGCCCACCGGCCAGCCAATGCGCCTGGACATATTGCTGGCTTTCCACCAGGTCATACAGCGCAATGGAAATGACCCGGGTTTCGCCGGGAATATTGCCACCTATCATCAGCACCACGCCAAATTCACCGATGGTATGGGCAAACCCCATACAGGCGGCAGTCACAATACTGCTACGACTCAGTGGCAGGACGACAGAAAGAAACCGGTCTGCAGGACTGGCGCCCATGATAGTGGCGGCTTCCAACAGATTAACGGGAATACGCTCAAAGGCCCGCTGCAATGGTTGTACGACAAAGGGCAGGGAATAAATCACCGAGCCGATGACCAGTGCAGAAAAACTGAAGGCCAGCCGGTTGCCGGTCAGTTGTTGCCAGGCCTGGCCAAGTCCGCTGTGTGGCGCAAAAGCCAGAAGCAGGTAGAAGCCCAATACGGTAGGAGGCAGAACCAGCGGAAGGGCGACCACGGCCTCAACCAGGGGTTTCCAGCCACTGGTCAGGCGTGACAGCCACCAGGCCAGCGGGATGCCAATCAGCAACAACAGCACTGTCGTCACTAATGCCAGCTTCAGGGTCAGCAGTACGGCTGTCACCAGTGGTTCCATTGAAAGGCTTATCCCTGTTACGCGCTATTGTCTTGTTGTCGTGTTTCTACCGGGCGAGCCGGGTAGTAACCCTGTTCATGAATGAAGTGCTGAACATCCGGTGATTGCAACCAGGCGAGGAATGCGTTGGCCAGCGTTTTCTGTCGGCTGGCCTTCAGGATGACGGCTTCCTGCCTGAGTGGCTCGTACAACTCTTCCGGCACAAAATAGATGCCTTTATCGATGCCGTCCGTTACCAGCTGGGCATAGGCCACAAAGCCCAGCGCCACATTGCCACTGGTAACGTACTGATAGGCTTGCAGGATATTGGCGCCGGTAATTAGCTGCGGTCGCTTTTGGTCCAGTAGCTGCAGGTGTCTCAATACGTCATCAGCCGCTTTGCCATAGGGGGCAGTCACGGGGTTGGCAACGGCGATATGATCCTGCCATGTTCTGAGCGCGGGCAGATTCACCGGCGCCTTGTCACGGTGCCACAGCACCAGTCGGCCATAGGCGTAAGGTATGCGTGAGCCCGGTTCTGTCAGAGCCTGTTCTTCAAGCATTATCGGACGGCGTGCGTCGGCAGACAGAAACACATCGAAGGGGGCGCCGTAGGTGATCTGGTTATACAGGACACCGGTGGAGGCAGACGACAGCTTTATTGTGTTGCCTGTTTCAGCCTGAAACCGGTCAGCCAGTGCGCCCAGCACCGGCCGGAAGTTGGCGGCAACCGCCACATTGAGTTCACCTGCGAAGCTGGCGAACGGTGTCAGAAGCAGAAAACACAGGACAACGCCGAGTCGGCTTATCTTCATGTCCAGCGCTCCAGGGCGTCCTGGTCTGAGGTGCGGGCTTCCACCCAGTGTTCGCCTTGCGTCGTTTGCTCCCGTTTCCAGAAGGGCGCACGGGATTTCAGGAAATCCATGATGAATTCGCAGGCGTCAAAGGCGGCTCCCCGGTGGGCACTGGCGACGCCGACAAAGACAATCTGGTCACACAATGCCATCTGGCCAACCCGGTGGATCACCCGTACAGCCTGTAACGGCCAGCGCTCCGCTGCTTCATCGGCAATCGTCTCGAGGGTTTTCTCGGTCATGCCGGGATAGTGTTCCAGGAACAAGCCGGTGACATCTTTCCCGTCGTTCATATCGCGCACCAGCCCGCAGAAGGTGACGATGGCCCCGGTGCCGCTGTAAGCGCGCAGGCACTGGTATTCATGGGCCAGGTCGAAGTCGTCTGTCTGTACGGCGATATGGCGCTGGTAGTCGGGCATGGTGTGATTCCGTTGTGTTACGTGACTCAGCCGCCGGTCACGGGCGGGAAGAAAGCCACTTCATCGCCGGGGTGAATCTCGGCGGCCGGGTCGGTCACGATAGACTGGTTAATGGCGGTATGGGTCTTGCGGTCTTGCAGGAGCGCTCGCCAGAGTTCCCCCCGTTCCGCCAGTTGCGCCTTGAGGGCGGCAATGGTGGTGGCGTCGGTGTTGAGTTCCAGTGCATCACAACCGAGACGCTCACGGTAACCGGCAAAGAAAAGCACCTTGATCATGGTTGGTCTGCCTGCTGTTCACTGTCGTCTGCCACAAAGTGTCCGCTACGGCCGCCGGATTTTTCCAGTACCCGGATGCCCTCAATGCGCATGGTCTTGTCGACGGCCTTGCACATGTCGAACAAGGTGAGGGTTGCGACGGAAACCGCAGTCAGTGCTTCCATTTCAACACCGGTCTTGCCAGACAGGCGACAGCAGGATTCTACCCGGATACGGTTGGCTTCAGGCTGCAGCTCGAAGTCCACCGAGATATGGGTCAGCATCAACGGGTGGCAAAGAGGAATAAGGTTTCCACACTGCTTGGCACCCTGGATGCCGGCAATACGGGCAACTGAGAGGACGTCACCTTTCTTCAACCCCTGCTCATTGACCAAGCGCAGAGTTTCGGGCTGCAGGTGAATATAGCCTTCGGCACGGGCTTCACGGCGGGTATCGGCTTTTTCGCCGACATCGACCATGTGAGCTTCACCCTGGGCATTCAAATGCGTCAGAGTGCTCATGCTTTGACCTCGGCAGGCTTCTTGAGCTGCTCAACAAAATTGCAGGGACGATGGCGGCTGTCGAGCTGGTCGGCAATCACACCTTCCCAGGCGGTTTTGCAGCCATTGGGGGAGCCGGGCATGGTGAAGATCACGGTGCCGTTGGCCAGACCGGCTACCGCACGGGACTGGATGGTTGAGGTTTTGATCTGCTCATAGGAAATCTGGCGGAACAGCTCGCCATAACCATCGACGATTTTATCAAACAGGGGCAGTACGGCTTCCGGTGTGCCATCACGACCGGCAAAACCGGTACCGCCAGTGATCAGGGCCACCTGAATGTTGTTAGATGCAATCCAGCGGGACACCACTTCACGAATCTGGTAGCGATCGTCCTTGACGATAACTTTATCTGCCAGCAGGTGACCAGCGCCGGTTAGTTTGTCGACCAGCAGCTGACCGGAAGTGTCGTCTGCTTCGGTACGGGTATCGGAAACGGTCAGGACGGCAATATTCAGGGGAACAAAGTCAGTAGTCTGTTTGTGTGCCATGGTGTGATCTTGTCTGTAGTGTCAATGCGGTCAGACATCTGCCAGGCAGCGCTGCCACTCGTCAGGGGTGTTGGCGTTACGGAACCGCCAGTCCTGGTCGTCCGGAACGGGGATGTTGGATCCGTGCAGATGGGCGATCAGTCGTCGGAGTGAATAATGCCGTTTGTCGCCCTTTCGGACAACCGGCGTGACACGAATCCGGGCAATTCATGAACCGGCCGCCTTTCCCCGTCTGTCTGACAGGCGTATCCGTCAGATCAACGATACATGCCAGTATGTAACCGGTTTATGGTGATGATGTCATCATGGCTTGTACCTAATCCAATGCTAATTCATTTTGTCTTGTTGCAGCTTAACCTTCGCCAGGTTCCTGCTTCGCTGGTCATAGGGGGAAAAGATAAAGCGGCATAAATCGACGATCTCTCCAAGCGCAGACTTTTCGATTCCGGCAGGTATGAGTTTCCTGAAGGCCAATCGGCTTAATTGATAACAGCCAGCATTGAGGATAAATCTTTGGATTTCACGATCATATATCGATTTAGCAAAGAAAGAAAACGGCAGACAGCTTTTGACAGTCGTTTTTATCTTTCCCTCAGATAATCTGGGCAATACAGCGTGTGCGATAACCTGTGATCCTGCGCCCAGTGCTAAGCCAATTTCATTTCCGAAGGTGTAACCCGTGATGCTGCTGTACCCCAATGAAGGTAAAAAAAACTCAGTAAATGGCGTTCGATACCATATGTCATCCAGGAAGCCATAGCACGCGCCGATACAACAATCGTATAGTGCCAGCTGAAAGCCTGATAGGTCCGGAGTAGTGTATACTGCCAGTGCGGTTTCTTCCGATGCCAACGGAGTCTGCTTGTTTTCCTTTGATGGTACAGCGAGATGATCAGGCTTGCCTTTATGTGCCGATTTGGTTTTTGGTATGTTTTTTTTCGGCGCAGGTTTTGGTTTTTGTGCATCCCCCCAAGGGTTTTTTGCAGGATCAAACAATGAAGTAATGACAGTAAAGTTAGACTTCAGTATTAAAGGGGCATGTTCCTTTGTGAGCGTTGGCCAAACCTTGGAACCAGGATACGGTTTATCCCTCGCGTCGAATTGGGCATCGGTTGCCTTCACACCCCAGTCTTTCATCGGATCACTGAATAAAGGGGCGAGTTTTTTTATGTCCTTGCGAAATAAGAGGAACCCGAACAAGTGATGACACCATTCGAAGTACAGACGTGTTTTATCAACGAATGCCTGGTATTTGCAGTCGGTTATGGAGAGCGTTTCATGCTTATAAAGCTCGGGGTAAATTCGCCTGTATGATTTATCAGCAATACACAACTGAACAGGAAGTTTCTTGAGGACTGGCAAAAAATGTGAAAGCAAATGATTGGCCAGTGCAGTGTTCGCTACATATGGAATCAGGATGCGATTCTGAACTTCAGCTAAACTGTTTGCACATTGGGTTACATAGCCATTATCTGGGCTGTTTTCCTCAGTGAATGCATAACATATTTCTCGTGTCTCATCATTCAACATCTTTAATAAGGTATTTAGTGGGTAAAAATCAAACCTGTCAAAAATAATGAGATTGTTAGTAGTCCAACATTGTAGAGTGATTGTGTTTTTTAGTTTTTTTATTAGGTTGTCTGCAAGTGTTTTAGCCGCTTCTTTGGAGTTTGTCTCTATATGGCAATAATTAATTGTAAAGCCGGAATACATAGAGATAGGTTTCCAGTTTTTTGTATTTGTCTGTTTTTTATTAAAGGAAAAAAGTTCTGAGATAAATTCGAAATCAAAGATTGCTGAATTTAACCTTATGTCTTCGCGATTGGTGATGAAACCATTGAGGCTTGTCGGAGCTGGTATTTTTTGAGTAGGTTTATTGCAGGCTGGAGGGAATAGAGGGGCAAATGTATCAATATCAATTGCCGCCACAGACTGCAGCTCGGGATATCTGGAGAAGGCAAAGTAATGACAGAATAATTTATAGAGATGCGCTCTGGTTATAGAGAAATCAAATGCCTCTGATGACGCAAAATGGATTTGCTGGATGAGTTTTATAGCCTTGTCTAAATAATCAATGGGATACTTTTCTGCCAGAAATTGGTGAATATCTTCAGTATGAATAAATCTTGCGCCACAAGCCAAAAGTTCATCGTAGAGGTTATGTTTTTTAATGCCATCAGTCACGGTTTTCTTTAGATGATTTATTGCCTCATCGTCGACAATGAAGATGCTCATGTTTTTCAGTTTTTTTTCGGGCGGGTAATGTGTCAATATTTTTTGCAGGTATCTTACACCACTATCGTGTTTGCCTATCATCACCCGGAAAAATGCACGAATTTGATTGTGCATTTTTGTATTTTCTTTTGCAGTGGTAGGTTGCAACTTTTGCATGGGCGTTGGGTGCAATGTCATTTTATCCATGCCTGTTAATCTCCTAAAGATTTACTGCCTGTTTCACGTCTAATGACTACTATTTGGTTGCTTGGATTGGCTGTAATCCGTAATGTTCAAACGGGTTACCCGTAATGCCAGACATTCCTGTTATTGATAACAATTCATGCTGTCTTTTATCCAGTACATGACACGCAATGGTGGAGGATGGTTACCCATGTCATGGCTCAGACATCTGCCAGGCAGCGCTGCCACTCGTCAGGGGTGTTGGCGTTACGGAACCGCCAGTCCTGGTCGTCCGGAACGGGGATGGTGGATCCGTGCAGGTGGGCGATCAGTCGTCGGAGTGAATAATGCCGTTTGTCGTCCTCGTGGACAACTGCTTCGGTATAATTCCGTAGTGCCTGGGTGACAGGCAGGTACAGAGGTAGCTGGTAATCTTCGTAATGGAGTGGCGTTTTTCGATCATGGCCCTCCATCGAGAGATTGGTCAGGAGTGCCGGCGTCAGCAGTGGCATATCCACAGGCAGTAACATCACTGCCTCCTCCCGGGTATGTTGCAGGCAAGCGTGCAAGCCGCTGAGTGGCCCCTTGCCCGGGATCGTGTCAGGAATACCTTGAGGTCCGCTGACGATAACCTTCTTGAAATTGGCTTCATTGAGCATGGTCACCATGTATTGCCAAAGTGGCTGGTGGTGAATCGTCAGGTGGACCTTGTTGCTTCCCATGCGCTGTGACTGGCCACCGGCAAGCAAAATAGCCGTGGTGTTGCGCTGGGGGATTACGGAGGGTGTGTCTGGCATGTCATTCATGGTATGCAGTGGTGCGTACAGCTAAGTGTAAAAAATCAGCGGCCAACAGGATATAGTAATCGATGAGGTGTTTTTATGCCTTCCCCGGTCTGCTGGCAAAGCTGGTCACTCAGGCAATAATGTTCATTAGCAGCTCTTTCTTGTTTATTTTCAGCGTTCAGAGTGATATGGCTGACGCTTTCTCACTGTATCCATTGCTTGAACTTTTATGTATATCGTTTAAATGAATTCGGGCTGGCAGGGTTTATTTCGTAGCATTCAAACTTTGTTTTTTTTTGCTTAATTCATAATGTTTCCAGAATGTCATAGAGATAAGTGTGTGGATTGTATGGTAGTCTGCTGGTTATAAAGCCATCGCCAGCTTTCGCATAGCTAAAGGTTTACTTATTTCTATGGTTTGTGATCGCCCATAATGGTTTTTTATGGATAGGGAGGTATTTATTTTTTTTCTGTGTTTTTTTAAATAGTACGCTTGTTTTCGCATGTCCCTTGGCGTGAGTAGCCAGCATTTTTGTTTTTTTCTGACAGCCTTGGATAGTTTCGGATTTTTAATGCCTTCTCCAAGGACTGAGAGTGCGGCATGTGTACAGTTGCGAGTGAATAGCTTGTAGTGCTTTGATTCTCTTTTAAGTTGTTTCCATTTTCTTTTTGCTTTTTTGATGTTGAGCCCTTTAATTTCAATAACTTCCGGTTCGCCGTGATTGTTATATTCTTGTTTGAATGAGGATTTTGCACGCTTGCAATAGATTGGATAACCCTTTTCATAGGTCCAGCTGACATAGTTTTTAGCGTTCTCTACAGATTCGTTCCGGGTTGAACCAAGCACAAGGGCAGCATGCTGCCCATGGCCGTGTCCGGGGTTTGGATATATGAGAATATAAACGGAATCAGGTGTGTTGAAGGAGTTCCATAACGCCATCATGCCTTTTTGGATGTCTTTTGTTTTTCTTTCCTTGCCTCCCCAGATCAGCGGCTCTGAAATTAAGTATTCTTTACTTCCCGGGAATAGATAAAAAAAGCCTATGTGTTCAAGGATGCTAAATAATATAAGGACAATCAATGCATCTAGATCTGTTGCTTTTGATATGTTTGCTGTGGCTATTTTCCGTTTTTTATAGGGGGTCAGACTCTTTTTGCCAGTTTTTATTTTTCTTGTTCGGGATTTTACTGCCTCGTTGTGACAGCTGTGCTGATGTTTTCCTGCGGCGGAATGCTGGGTTCTATTGCTTATATTTCTGGCAGGCATGTTTTTTACCTTCCCTTGTTCCAAATTGCGATAGTTTGTATTGGATGTTTTAAGGATTGTGTTTAATTAAGACAATTTTTGTTAGTGATAGTTCTTTTTGTTTGATCAAAAGAGTCGTGATTCTCGGGCGGCTGTATGCATAAACGCGTGTCTTTCTATCACAGTTTTTAGTGTGTGATATAAACCTCCGGCGAAGCCGGAGGTTGTCGAGCAATTACAGTCCTGTGCTGAACATATGCAGGTCGTAGAAGAAGATACGACCCATCAGTTCACTGGCCAATACCAGCACGAAGCCAACAGCAGGCAGGCGAACGCAGGTGTTGGAACCACGCATGGCCGGCACGATCCACAGGCTGACGCCCAGGAACAGCAGACCAAAGCGGGCGGCCAGCAGGCTGTGATGGTAGTCCTTCACCATGAACGGGTCGATCGCTGTGGACAGCTGACCCAGCCAGAACAGGTAAAGCACAAAGCCAGTGGCAATCACCGCCAGGGCAATCAGTCCGATGGTGGACAGTGCCTTGTCAGCATGACGTGCAAACAGGCCCATCCGGTCAGACTGGCTGCGGACCAGTACCGCTGCACCCATCACACCCAGTACCACTGCAGGCATCACAAACTGGAAGACGGTCCAGTCGGTGTTCCAGGTGGGCACGGTGGCCAGGGTGTAGACGTTGGCAATCGCCAGCAGCAGGGCAATACCCAGCGCCATGGCGCCCAGCAACACCAAACGGTGAAGAGCAGGCAGGATGTTCAGCAGGGTGGCGGCGATAAAGGTGAACGCGGCACCGCCAAACAGGCTGGTAGTCAGGATCTCAGCGCTCAGCGGCGACAGGTGTTCCAGGCCGAAGATGACATTGAATGCACGCAGCGGCTGACCCAGGTGAGTACCCGCGGCCAGGCCGGCGACACCGAGGATTACCAGCGAGGCGATCTGCAGCCGGCTCAGCAGTTGCAGGCGGTCACGCTGACCAAAGCTGGCGAACTGCAGACAGCCCAGCACCAGGAAGATACCGACCGCGCACTGTGCCAGGACGGTGAAGAAAACCAGGGATAATTCGTGCATGGTTACACCTCCCGGACATTCAGGATGCGGCCGGTGGTGTCACCGGTCGGGCGTGCGTGGCGGTTGGCCTTGATGACCAGGTTCGGTCTGGTCATGCCGGAATCCGGCAGCGGCGCGATGTCGGCACGGTCGCCGTACTTGGCACGCAGCTCGTCAATGGGGCCAAACTCCAGCGCACGCAGCGGGCAGGAACCGACACAGATCGGCTGCAGACCCTGTTCCACACGGTCGAAGCAGCCATCGCACTTGGTCATCAGCTTCTTCTCGGGATCGAACTGGGGTGCACCGTACGGGCAGGCCATTTCACAGTAACGACAGCCGACACATACCTCGGCATTCACGGCCACCAGGCCATCCTGTTCCCGCTTGTGCATGGCGCCGGTGGGGCAGGCCTTGGTGCAGGCGGGCTGGTCGCAGTGGTTACAGCTGATGGATACGTGGTAGGCGAACACGTCCTGGTTCCAGGTGCCGTCTTCGTTCTGTACCCAGCTGCCGCCGCCGTATTCATAAATACGACGCCAGTTCACCCCGATATCCAGGTCGTTGTCGTCCTTGCACGACAGCTCACAGGTTTTGCACCCGGTACACCGGGTGGTATCGATATAGAATCCGTATTGGGTCATGGTTCAGTTCTCCGTCAGGCCTTGGCAATTTCCACCAGATTGGAATGCTGGGGGTTGCCCTTGGCCAGCGGTGAAGGACGTTGGGTCGTCAGGGTGTTCATACAGGCGCCACGGTCGATGCCGTTGCGGTCCGGGGCGTACCAGCTGCCCTGGCCCATGGCGACAACGCCGGGCATGATCCGCTCGGTGACCTTGGCGGCCACACGGATTTCACCGCGGTCGTTCCAGACTTTCAGCATGTCACCGTCGTTAATGCCGCGTGCCTGGGCGTCGATGGGGTTGATCCAGACTTCCTGACGGTTGGCGTCACGCAATACGTCTACGTTGCCGTAGGTGGAGTGGGTGCGTGCCTTGTAGTGGTAGCCGAACATCTGCAGCGGGTACTGCTTGCTGTGAGGCGCTTCGTGGCCTTCCCAGGACGAGACGTATTCCGGCAGTGGTCGGATGGTGTCGCCCTCTTTCAGAGTCCAGGTTGCCGCAATCTGGGCCAGCTGTTCGGAGTAGATCTCGATCTTTCCGGACGGAGTCGCCAGCGGATTGGCTTCCGGGTTCTCGCGGAACGCACGGTACTCGACGTGCGGTTCGCCCGGGTTGGTCTGCTTGACGATACCCATTTGACGGAAGGTGTCGAAGTCCGGCAGTTCCGGGTTGATCTTCCGGGACTCGGCATAGATAAAGCGCAGCCAGGCTTCCTGGTCACGACCTTCAGTGTACTGCGCTTCCACGCCCAGACGTTTGGCGACACCGGTACACATGTCGTAGACCGAGCGGCACTCGTGCAGTGGCTCGACGGCGGTGTCACAGAAAATGGCGTAACCCATGTTGCCGCAGCTGCCGTTGGTGGAGAAGTCCGGCTGTTCCGCTGCAGTTAGGTCGGGCAGCAGGATATCTGCATAACGGGCGCTGGCGGTCATATGGTTTTCGATGACCACGATCATTTCGCACTTCGTGTCATCCTGCAGGATTTCGTGGGTGCGGTTGGTGTCGGCGTGCTGGTTGATGATGCAGTTGCCGGCGTAGTTCCAGATGAACTTGATCGGCGCCTTCAGACGGTCGGCGCCACGGATGCCGTCGGTCAGGGCGGTCATCTCGTCGTGACGATGGATGGCGTCGGTCCACAGGAACATGGGGATGGACGTGGTAACCGGGTTGCTCAGGGTCGGGAAGCTGGCGAACGGAATGCCCCAGCTGCCTTCACGGGCACCGGTACCACCGCCGGGAATGCCGACGTTGCCGGTCATGATTGCCAGCATGCAGATGGCGCGGCTCGCCTGTTCGCCGTTGGTGGTGCGCTGAACACCCCAGCCCTGCATCACGTTACAGGGTTTGGTGCTGGCGATTTCGCGGGCCAGGCGAATGATGGTTTTCTCGGGCACTGCAGTGATGCGCGCAGCCCATGCCGGGGTCTTGGCCGTGCCATCCGGGCCATTGCCGAGGATGTAGGATACCCAAGAGGAACCCTTCGGTGCAGATGCTGGCAGACTGTCTTCGTCATAACCGATGGTGTAACGGTCGATGAACGCCTTGTCCACCAGGTTTTCGGTGATCATGACCCAGGCCATACCGGCTACCAGGGCGGCGTCAGTACCGGGGCGCAGGGGTACCCACTCATCATTGCCGCTCAGCACTGAGTCAGTCATGCGCGGATCGAAAGTGATCATCCGGGCATTGCTGCGGGCGCGGGCTTCGGTCATCTGGTAAACAACACCGCCGCCGCTCATGCGGGTTTCCGCCGGGTTGTTGCCGAAATTGACGATCAGTTTGGTATTAACAATGTCAGACGAGCAGTTGCTGCCGACCCAGCTGCCACCGAACAGGTAGGGCAGGCCAACGGTAATCTGTGCGGTACTGTAATCGCCAAAGTGGTTCAGGTAACCGCCCCAGCAGTTCATCAGGCGAGCGATAGGTGTCGCCGCCGGGGGCCAGGATTTGGAGACGGTGCCACCCAGCGTACCGGTGCAGTAGTTCAGGTAGATGGCTTCGTTGCCATACTGCTGCTTGATGCGCTTGAGGTTGTCAGCGATGGTGTCAAACGCTTCATCCCAGCTGATGCGCTCGAACTTGCCTTCGCCGCGGTTGCCGACCCGCTTCATGGGGTACTTCAGGCGATCCGGGTTGTATACCCGGCGGCGGAAGGAGCGGCCGCGCAGGCAGGCACGTACCTGGTGGTTGCCGTATTCGTCGTCACCGGTGTTGTCGGTATGGGTCGCGACAATGACACCGTCCTTGACCTGGTGGCGCAGGGCGCAACGGGAACCGCAGTTCACCGTGCAGGCAGACCAGACGGAACGCACCGCTTCGCGTTTTTCCGCGGGAGTGGTCTCTGGTGTGTTGGCCAGCGCACGCAGCGGCAGGCTGTTGCCCGCGACAATGGCAGCGCTGCCGGCAGCGGCGCCCCATTTCATAAAATTACGGCGCTTCAAGGGGGACAGAAGCACCTTGTCCAGTAAATTCTTCATGCAGTCTATGGATTGCTCTCAGGGAAGAACGGGCTTTTCAGAAGGTTTCAGGTCAATCAGGAATGTCCGCAGTGATTTGTTGTAGCAAAGGGGCGGATATCAGTTCATTCCACTGCACATCATACCCGTAAGAAAGTCAGGGAATTTTGATCTGCAGCAAAAACGCACGGTAAGGTTTTGTATTTGTTCTGTGTGGATGCCGTTGACGAAACTTGATGGAAGGGGGGTATGATCCTGTGATACCTCGGGGCACTTTCGTTTGTTTCACTACGGTTGGAGCCTGTAGCTGGTTATTATCTTTCGTTATTAATACCACCAATTTCAGGTCGTTGATGAAACGGGTGAGTCTCTCCGGCAAGCATAAAAGGGCTGTTCTAAAGAGAAGGGGTCTTGCAGAGGCATCCGTCAATTACATTGACCAGGGATATGAGGGCGTCATTATCCGTGAAGGGTAAGAATGGCAATATCCCATAGAGGACCTGCCTGAACGTTTTTTCTCATGCGAATAGCACTAGCATGCTGTCAGGATGAAACCTAATGACCAATATATTGTCATATGAATAAGCAATCAGGATGTATTGCTTAAGTATAAGGTGAAAACACTGTTCAGGCTGAAGCCAATGTTAAGACTCTGATTCTCACGGGATAAGCATTGTCCTGTAAATAGTAGTCTTTCGGTTTGAATTTACTCATCTGTGAAGCCCCGGTGTTGCAGGTTGTAGCGGTAAAAGATGAGATGACTTTTTTGCTGTTGCCTGTACGTTTTCAAGATGAGTTTTTTATTAAGGAATTAGATTTTATGTCGAGTTTTATTCCCTTGACAGCCGCATCCTACAGTTGGGCTCTAAGCAGCGACAAAAAGAGGAATCCGGTTTCCAAAGTAATCCGTGCCATGGGTGCTTTTATTGCGGGCGGCATTTGCTGTTATCGTATCAATATCGAGGTTGCCAGAAATCTCTTACAGCAACATCCTGAGTACGAGAACAGATATTTTTGCCGGTCACTGGGGTTGAGGAATACGACAGAAGTTCCCCCTTCACGCAAGAGCACGCTGACAGGCACAGGAATACCTGCTAACTCAGTGCAGACAGACACAGGAATGCCGGTTCACTCAGAGCTGACAGATACAGGAACGCCTGCTAAGGCCTCAGGAATTATTATCGGTACAAGTGGAGAACTTGCCAGCGACAGTGCGGATACGCTCGCGGAAATGTCAAATACGGAATTTGCAAACAAGGCTGTAAGGCTGGCGCAAGATTTGCTGGCATTTAACAATGAACGTGGAGACCATGAAAATATTATCCCGGAAAACCTTAGGTACAGTGAAAGTCATGACGATGGTTGTTTTGTCTTGCCAGATTTAGGCCGTGCTCGATCTCACGTTTACAATCGTCCAGCCGAAAAAAACCATAAAGCGATGGCTTTAGCGCTCCTTGTGCTGAGAAATAAACGTATATGCGAAGAAGAGTTTCAAAAAATCTTAAATGCAACCCGAACTTATTTTAGTGGTGATATATGTCAAATTTTCACATCATTAACTGATGAGCAAATCAATAATTTGCTTTATCACTATCATGATGAATTGATTGAACTTCTTTCGAGTCGAAATTGTTTTGATAGGGATATGGTACAGGATACTGATTCATACCGCGACCTTGTTTCTCAAGTGTTGATTCATGTGAAAATGTTATGTGTTGCCAATGGTGTTAAAAGAGAGGCGCTGAATCGATTTGTCAACATGAGCAAAGAAGATTTTAGAAGTTATTATTATTCAAATGTGAAAGAGTTATTGAAAGAAGCTGGCTATTTTGCGTTGGGCGAAGTAGAAACACGAGCTTTTGAAGAGGGTCACGAAGATAGTTTATTAAGGCTAATGATCCATGCAAGTCAAATGGCATTGCGGGAGGCTATAGCGAAAGAGGTAAGTGGTTCAGGACGGTTGGATGCAGAGAACGATTATCGGTATGCTCTTTATAAAAAGGCTATTGCAGAGATGGGTAGGTATGATGAGGTGTCCGCTTTGCTTTATGTACTATACGGTAATCCTGATGACGTTAGTCAATTTATTCAGAAAGCCAAAGAACTCAAATCATAGATATCTCTACAGATAAGAAAATGTAGTAGTGTGATTTTCAATGGGAACCTCGCAGATTCATTAACCCCGTATTGTTCTGCGAGATGCCTGGCAAAAGCACCATCCTGCCACTTCTGCATCGCTTCCATACGGATGGATTCGCGGACTTCCTAAGTTTAATTGTAATGAATCACTCAAAACGCAGGGGTGCTAATCGATCAACAGATCATGGTTCATGATTCTAGTTTTTATAATAAAGGGTTGATTGTTATATATAATAACAAATTTAAGTGTGTTGAATACTTTTTAAGGAACTAATTGCGAAGTAATGTGACATAGATGGTGATAGTTTACTTTAAAGTGCCCTGGTAGTTATTGTTTGAGATGTTGTTCAATAGCTACTCGCGCTTAATTAATGATATGAATCAATTGTTGTAGTAAGGAGGGGGGGATGGCGCAGTCAGTTTCAGGAAGCGCGAAAAATATAAATAAACAAGGAGTCGATCTGGCAACAGACAGTCCGGTAGAGGGGGCTGAGAAAGAGCAAAGTGTTTTTGGTCGAGAAGTTGCAATTGAGAGTCTTCCCGGAAATTTTTTAGAAAACGTTATGCGCTGTTTGCCAATAAGACAGCGCAGGCAGCTAAGTATGGTCAGTCACTGCTTTCTTGATACGTTCAGGAGAGTTGAGTCAAAAGAAATCAGAGACTCCCTTAAAGGAAAATCGGTACATTATGATGTATTTGCAAGTCGTCACTTAGCCAAAGATGAGCACAGTAAAAATATAGCTTTAAAATTCCAGAAAATGTTACGTGATAATACATTGCTATATAAACAAATCTATTTGCTGTGTGCTACAGGAATAGAAAAAGAAGAATTGTTGAAAGCAGCAATAAGAAGCTGGTCAAGCCCTGATGGTCGCTACGTGGTTTTTTCTCACCCAGCTGCATGGGTTGATACGCTGACGGAAGGTGATCCGAAAGCAGTTTTTCTGAAAAATGCTGATGGGGGAGATATAGATACTGTCGATGCATGTCATTTTACTCATGACTCTCAGGCCATGATGATTCAATATCCTGCAGGAATGGATGCTCAACATATGGATAAGGTGTTTTTGGCACGTTCAAAAAATGATGAATGGATTCCTGTGAAAAAACTCGATGTACGCAGTTTATCCGAGCTCCCTGTTGGACTGGATTTTGCTTTGATTAACAAGATTCTGTCCAGTGATGCTACTGAAGTAAAACAAAAAATTTATATAGAAACGAATGATGGTTTCGAAATAATTATGGGTGAAAGATTTCAGGATGATACGGTTGATCATATTCGTCTTAGCTTTGACGGAATATCCTTTATTCGATTATCCCCCGACAAAAAACTGCTCTGCATTGCCTGTCCCCGTATGGGACAAGACGAAAGAAGCCAACAAAAAACACGTTTCTATAGCAGGGAAGGAGATAAATGGACGTCATTTGAACTTGTGGATGTTGATCACACTAAGATAAAGAATTGCTATTTTTCCAGCGATTCCAGAGTCATATTTTTAGATGTTGCGGATGATAGAGGGGATGGTCAGCCTGGTGAAATTCGCCAGACTCATTCTGAATACATCAGGGGGGATAAGGGTTGGTGTCCTATGAGTTCTGCAGAATTAAGAACAAGAGATCTTCCCGTCAGCATTGACAGGGCGTTTTTACTAAATCTTCTGAAAGATTGTAGTGATAGGCGTATTGATGAATGGGAAACAATGAATATAAGGGTATATGTTAAAAGTAATGACGGTGGAGGATGTGTCATCATTGAGAGTCTGGGTCAGAATGACAAAGAACAGATCTTTCAAAATGTTTGTCTGGATTTTGGGGAGGGCTCTTCCGTTAGAATTTCTCCTGATAAACAATTGCTGCTTGTTACCAAAGACGGGGACAGATCCAGACCGGAAGAAGAAACCTCTAAAGGGATGATACAGGTTTATTCCTTGGGCCAGAATATTTGCAAGTCACTAATGGAAAAGCCAATGTTATACCCTCCTGGACGTTTAGGAAAAAAAACTCAATGGCTTTTTTCACCGCAAGGCAATGGCATGCTTCTCGTTGGTCCACTACAGGGGAACCGGGGAAGTTCTCAAGTGTTTGTCTCTGATTCTGATAAAGGAACATGGAGAGCATGGGAAAAAGAAAGTTCTATCTTTTGTGATGGTGCTCGGCAATTTTCATTGGATGGTTATAGTCTTGAGCCATTAAAGTATAATGAGGAAACGGATGAGTTTGAACCGGATGGTTTTGTTGTTTACAGCAGGAAATCAAATCACGAAGATGCACTAAGTAAAGGATGGAGGAAAGTAAATCTGCCAGTACATTTAACATACGTTGAGTTATTCTTGGATGAGCGGGTTTATATAGGGAAAGACACAGAAAACAATGTAAATGTCATGTTTTATGATGAAGATAAGGATGAATGGGTAAGATTGTTAGAGGGTATGGATCTGGACGAAAAATCCAGCAAGCGTAATAAAGCTATAAAACAGGTAGGGTCAAATGCTTTTACTGTTGCCGTAAAGACAGCAAAAAAAGGTTGCAATTCCAAGGTTTTCTTATTTAAAAATGAAGAGGGTGCTTGGTTGACAAGTGATACAGTACCTGGTCAATACCCTAAGGCTTATAATTCTGTTTCTAAACGGTATCACTGGGCCACCGATTCCAGAAGTGATAGATTGGATTTTAATATTAGTCTCAGGGAGTTTTCTTCGCCAAAGCCCTTGCATCGTTCACCTGCAGGCGTAATACATTCTCAAAAAACGCAGGATGGTGCAATTTGCTGGTGGTTAAATCATAAGGGTTGTTGGTATATGCAAAAACTCTTGGATGAAAACCTCCCTGAACCAAAGGAGCATGATCTCAAGCCGTAAAAGTTGGCATCCACCTGCGCTGTTTTTGCCAACTCGAACGTCATGGTATTCCTTTACCCCGTCGAATGATGTCGGCAGCCTCGCCCTGACATACTGATACTGCCGTTTCTTGTTGTCCTGTGTGGGTTTGAAACAGCAAAGCTGACTATTATCCTTCAGGTTTTTCTGGATGGGGTGAGTACTGTCTCTGGTCTTGTCTCGCAGGAAAAAGCTTTGAGAATAAACCGGTTACGGTGTTGTCATATTTATCGATATTTCCAGCTTACTGAATGACCATGGTCAATGCCTTTGAATAACAACTGAACGCACAGGCACCACAACCAGTGCATTGGCCGGTATCAATAACGGGCGTATTCGCGCTGTCTGTCTTTATTGCCTGCTGAGTACAGGCTTCTACACAGAGATCGCAAGCCATACCCACAAGCACCTGGCAGCGGCCAGAGAATGTCGGTTTCATGGGAACACTGGCTGTGCCATGTGCCTGGTCAAGGGCGCCGGACGGGCAGGCATCGACACATTGGTTGCAGAATGTACAGTAGCCGTGGTCAATATTCAGTACAGGCTTGCCGTGTAGTGCGGCATGCGGTTCGTCTGATGCCTGAATAATGCGTTCAGGGCAGGCATCAATACACTTATGGCAGTTATCACAAAGTGCAAGGAATTCCCGGTTACCCCGCGCCCAGGGCGGGCGTGGGTAATCGCTTTCAGGAATCTCTACCGGTGGTTCTTCCTTCAGCGCGAAGCGGCGGAAAAACGCCCGCCGCGACGGTGAAGCGAGCTCTTCCTGGCTCATCGGTACAGCCTGACGATCAGGTATTCAGCACCCGTCAGGTTCGCCAGCTGCTGCAGTGAACCTTCCGCGAGATCAGCCAGCCCGCGATAGAAGTCGGTGGTCGCATTTTCACGGATCAGTTCAAAAAGACGACCGGTCCAGATCAATACATGGTTGGTCAGGAATTCTGCCGTGGCGCAGAGCCAGGGTTGTTCCGGTTGTTCGTTGTCCACAGCTTGCAGCGCTTCACCGAGCAGGTGGGCGATAAACGCAAACTGCAGACCGATATGATCGTCCGGCTCGTTTTCACCGGTATCAATGGCAATGCCGTACTGACGGTAGAACTCTCTAACCGCCATGGCGGGCTCTGTCAGGGTGAGCTGCTCTTCGGTCAGGTAAACCGATGACCAGGGCGCGGCCAGCAAGGCGTTCGGGCCGATGAACAAGGCATTGTAATCCTGCTTCAGCAATGACATGGGATTGTCAGCATGCTCATCCAGAAACTGCTGCATCGCTTCAAGGCCGGATTGAACGCGCGGATTGTCATCCTCCACCGGCCAGTGGGCCAGCAGGCGGTCGGCAACCAGTGGATGGAGAAAACCCGGTTCCGGTGCACGGTGGAAGGCGGTGTAGAGAAAACGGCAGGCAATCTCGAGGCCGGCCAGGGTTTCAGTTTGCTGCACAGTCATCGGTGTGTCATGGCTCTTGGGGTGTGCCGGAATAACGAGGGTCGGTTATTCCGGCGGACAGGGTATGAACTCAGTGCTCGCGGGTCGCGCGGAATTCGATTTCTGGCCAGCGCTCCTCGGTCAGGCTGAGGTTAACGCGGGTGGTGGCCAGGTAGGTCAGGTAACCACCGCCGTCTTCTGCCAGGTTCTCGCTGCACTTGCGGCGGAATTCTTCCAGCTTACGGGCGTCATCACAGTGTACCCAGCGGGCGGTGAACACGTTCACCGGTTCGTAGATGCAGTCGACCTTGTATTCGTCTTTCAGGCGCTGACGCACCACATCAAACTGCAGTACACCAACGGCGCCGAGGATCAGGTCGTTGTTGTTCAGCGGCATGAACAGCTGGGTGGCACCTTCTTCTGACAACTGCTGCAGACCTTTTTGCAGCTGCTTCAGTTTCAGCGGGTCTTTCAGGCGAACCCGCTTGAACAGTTCCGGGGCGAAGTGTGGGATGCCGGTGAAGCGCATCATTTCGCCTTCGGTGAAGGTGTCGCCGATCTGGATGGTGCCGTGGTTGTGCAGACCGATGATGTCACCGGACAGTGCCTCTTCCACGTGAGAACGGTCGCCAGCCAGGAAGGTTACGGCGTCAGCAATCTTCACATCCTTACCGATCCGTGCGTGACGCATCTTCATGTTACGGGTGTACTTGCCGGAACAGATACGCAGGAAGGCAATCCGGTCGCGGTGGCGCGGATCCATATTCGCCTGGATCTTGAACACGAAGCCGGTGAACGTGTCTTCGGTCGGTTCTACGGTACGGCTGTCAGTCTGGCGGGCGATCGGTGCCGGTGCCCAGCGCACAAAATCGTCCAGCATTTCACGCACGCCAAAGTTAGCCAAAGCGGTTCCGAAGAAAACAGGCGTCATTCGGCCTGCCTGGTATTCTTCCAGATCAAACTCGTGGCTGGCGCCGCGCACCAGTTCGATTTCATCGACCAGTTCCTCGTGCATTTCACCGAGGAAATCGCGCGCTTCGGCAGAGTCCAGCCCCTGGATGCGGATATCATCCGGAATGCGGTGGCCCTGGCCGGGTGTGAACACATGGATGGTATCGGTATAAAGGTTATAAACACCTTTAAAGCGTTTACCCATGCCGATGGGCCAGGTGATGGGCGCACACTGAATTTTCAGGATGGATTCGATTTCATCCATGACCTCGATATGGTCACGGACTTCCCGGTCCATCTTGTTGATAAAGCTGAAGATGGGCGTGTCACGCAGACGGCAGACATCCATCAGCTTGATAGTCCGGTCCTCGACACCCTTGGCGCCGTCGATCACCATCAATACGGAGTCCACGGCCGTCAGGGTCCGGTAGGTATCCTCGGAGAAGTCTTCGTGTCCGGGCGTATCCAGCAGGTTGACCATCTGTTCGCGGTAGGGGAACTGCATCACGGAGGTGGTGATGGAGATGCCCCGTTCCTGCTCCATTTTCATCCAGTCAGACGTCGCCATCCGACCACTTTTGCGACCCTTGACCGTCCCCGCCATCTGGATGGCGTTCCCGAACAGCAGCAGCTTTTCGGTAATGGTGGTCTTACCCGCATCAGGGTGGGAGATGATGGCGAAGGTACGGCGTTTGCCGACTTCCCGGATAAAATCTGACATGGATCCTCGCGACCGGTGGTATGAACAGTGTGGTGCGCGATTATACTCGCTCAGGGGCTGAGGTGAACTGTTACTGTCACGGTAATCCGCGTGGATAAGTCAGGATTTAAGCGTATGGCAGGCTGGTAATAGCCTGCCTTTGTGTTCATCGTGCTCAGTGTAACTGGTAACGATAAATCAGCAGGTGCTTGTCCTTGACCTGTTTCAAGCCAAACTTCAGCAGTTTCGCTTTGCGCTCGCCGACGGTGATGTCGGACTCTTCAGCAGTGGCAATAAAGGCGCTGACATCATCAGCGTGATCAGAATCTACGGTTTCCTTGACTCCCCACGGGAGCGACATGACATGGTCATAGTCTCAGGTTTCGCAGATCTTGGCTTCCCGTTCGGCGATGGAGCGGAGAATGCTCTCCTCAAACGCCCTGGTAACATTCCCGTCTTCAGCAAAAAGCACGCGCGCACCTCTTTGGCTGGATAACTGGTGGATTGAATAGTGTCCTGAATCATCAAGTGTCAGGCCGGTGATGTTCGTCGTTTGCGCCTTGTGCGGGCTGACAAACAGGAGAGATTCTAATGGCCAGCCTGTCGGTTGAAATGGCGTAGGGCGCGGTAAATTTCTGTTGTGCCATGCCCTTGATTCAGGTTGCAGACCGGCATCGTTGACGTACAGCAATAGCGCAGAAACAGGGTATATATTCCGTAAAATTATTTATTGATTATTTTTAGTCATAAGAGTCAACTGCGCGGATTCCTGGTTGTGTTTGGAGTCTTGCAGTGGCCGTGCTCTCGCTCTCCATGGTGCTGTACGCCATGGTGATTTTTTGTGGTGCTTTTATCCAGGGCGCCCTGGGTTTCGGGTTGGCGATTGTGTCAGCCCCCGTGCTCTATTGGTTGAATCCTGCGCTGGTGCCGGGGCCTGTGATCATGATGGCGCTTGCCGTCGCTGCCATTAATCTGTTTCGTTACCGTCGCACGATTTCTCTGAAAGGTTTGGGCAGTGCAATTGCTGGGCGTATCCCCGGTTCCCTGCTGGGCG
This sequence comes from Kistimonas ophiarachnellae, assembly GCF_057552235.1. Taxonomy (NCBI): domain Bacteria; kingdom Pseudomonadati; phylum Pseudomonadota; class Gammaproteobacteria; order Oceanospirillales; family Endozoicomonadaceae; genus Kistimonas; species Kistimonas ophiarachnellae. Next base: position 110,033 of record NZ_BAAJPA010000008.1, read on the forward strand.
GATACCTGCTGACTGTGGTATCCGGTGACGTATTGACCCTGTTTTTAGGCAGCATGGTATTGCTGGCGGTGCTCGCCAGCCTGAGTCGCATTCATATTTCGGCCACACCGGTCACCCTCTGCACGGCGGGTTTTCTCTCTGGTGTGATGGGAACGGCCACCGCTATTGGTGGGCCGCCCATGGCGCTGGTCATGCAGCATGAAAGTGCCGACAGCATGCGGGCCAACCTGTCCGGTTACTTTGTCATCAGCAGTATTGTGTCGCTGGTGATTCTGTTTGCGAACGGGTATTTCAGTAGGGAACAGTTGCAGTTATCCCTGATGATGGTGCCTGCCGCTATCCTGGGTGTGGTTACTGCCAGCTATGTTTCTCACCGTTTCAGCCAGACGCTGTTGCGGCACTGTGTGCTTGGACTTTGTACCGTTTGTGGAATGGTTGCCATTTTATCGGTATTTATGGATTAAATTGGGTGCCTTGCGTTTATTGATCAAAGATAGGCCTTCAAGCTGCGATCGATAATTCCGATAGTTCTTCTTGACGTCTTGCGTAACGTGCCTGTTGCTGACAGGCCGAATCACAGGGAGAGCGAACCGTCATGGATGACGACAAACCTACCGATAAACCAGAACAGCAACCTGCCGTAGAACTGGCCAGTCAGGAACTGTCCATTGAGCAGCCCGAAGAAATTATTGATGCCGTGCACGAAGACGACATCTGGGCTGATCCCCACTTTGAAGCCTTCAATGACCCGGTATTCAGCCCTGCCCCGATGAAAAAATAAGTTCAAGCCAGCGCCTCGTTGGCGTATCGAACGAGGTCGCGACTGACGGCTTTCAGTAATTCCGTTTCCAGTGCCCAGCGATGCCAGTAGAGGTGGCGGTTGACAGTTAATCCCGGTGTCACATCCGTCAGGATGCCGGCTTCAAGTTCGGGGCGAATCATAAGGTCGGGTATCAGGCAGTACGCCAAACCCTCACAGGCCAGCTTGATAAAAGCTTCCGATGAACGTGCCGTATGGCTTGGCATTTGGTGGTCATCAAACGCAAAGTGTTGCCGGAAGAAGTCCTGATGCAGGGTGTCGTGGTGATCATAAATGGCGGCGGGGGCATTTTTCAGTCCATCCTGGGTGATCCCCCGGGGAAAATGGCGCGCAATGAACGCCGGTGTTGCGACGCAGCGGTAGTCCATTCTTCCGAGTAAATCACAGGTGCAGCCCGGCAGGCTTTGGCTGTCCAGGCTGATGGCGCCGATCACTTCGCCCTTGCGCAGCAGATCCAGTGTGCGGGATTCATCAGTGATGACCAGGTCAAGGGTCGTCTGGTGTGCGTTGAGTGTCGGCGCCAGGGCAGGAATTAACCAGCTGGCAACGCTGTCAGCGTTGGCGGCAAGACTTAGCTTCTGATGCGGTGGATTTTCTGCATCATCGCAAAGCTCCGGCAGGACATCCTGTTCCAGCAACTGAACCCGCCGGTAGAGCCCTAACAGCTTATGGCCAGTTTCTGTCGGTACAGGGGGCTGGCTGCGAATAAGCAGGGGCTTGGCCAGGCGTTTTTCCAGTTCCCGGATTCGTTGGGATACCGCTGACTGGGTAATGTGTAAGGATTGTGCAGCCGTTTCAAAGTTGCCCGTGCTGATCACGGCATCCAGGGCGGCAACCAGTTTATAGTCCAGATGTTTCATTAGAATATTTAATCAAACATAAAAATGATTAAATATTCTAATATCCTGGTTAGGTTTACTATCACTTTATGTTATGCGGACTTTTTCAGTTTGCTGGCATGATGCACAGATTGTTTGACTGAACCTTCCGGGGGAAAGAGCTCCGACCATGTTATCTGTCTGGCCACTACTCCAGGGCTTTGGCCTGGGAGCCACCATGATTATCCCCATTGGGGCGCAGAATGCTTATGTGCTGAACCAGGGGATTCGACGACAGCACCACCTGCTGACGGCATCGGTCTGCGCTATCTGCGATATTCTCCTGATTGCGCTGGGCGTGTTTGGTGGCGGTGCCCTGTTTGCCAGCCATCCAACCCTGTTGCTGGTTGTTTCCTGTGGTGGCGCTGCTTTCCTGTTCTGGTACGGTTTTCTGTCCCTGAAAAGTGCGTTCCGTGCGGCGGATGAGGTGGCAGAAGCACAGGTGACCGGTACGAGCCGTCGGGCAGTGATTGCCGGTACGCTGGCGGTGACTTTGCTCAATCCCCACGTCTACCTTGATACCGTAATGATATTGGGCGGTATTGGCGGACAGTTTGAGGGCGGTGATCGTGTCACCTTCGCGGCAGGAACCATGATGGCGTCGTTTACCTGGTTTTTCGCCCTTTCCATCGGGGCGGCAAAATTGTCGCCGATACTCGGCCGGCCAGAAGTCCGGCGCTGGATTGACGGTGTCATCTGGCTGATGATGTGGGTTATCGCTTTTTCATTGTTGAAACGGGTAGTGATGTAATGCGTGAACGGTTGGAACAGGTTTACCAGAGAACGGTATCCCAGTTGAATGAAGCGGGTATCAACTGGCAGCGTTGGGAGCATGAACCCATTCTGGATTTCGAAACCGATGCCAGGATTGCTGCAGAGTTGGGCTGGACGGCCGAACCGACCAAAAGCCTGTTTCTGCATTTGAAAGACGGCCGCTACTGCATTTACCTGACCCACCGGGATGCACGTCTGGATAGCAAAGCTGTTCGACAGCTGTTGGATAGTCGTCCGTCTGTCTGCAGTCCGGAAACCATGCAGGAAGTGACCGGCTGTCTGCCCGGCGCCGTGTGCCCTTTTGGGCAGGATGCTGACATTGTCATGGTGGTGGATCCCCGCCTGAAGGCCTGTAAAGAGATCATGTTTACACCGGGACTGCCTGAAATGACGGTGGCGATTGCGGTCAAAGACCTGGATGCAGTGTTGTCTGTTTTGCCTAACCCGGTGTTCTGGCTGGAAGAAGAGGCCGCTTGATGGCAGGTTAAGCCTGTAAAAAAAGCCCCGATCCATCGGGGCTTTTTTTCGTCTATCTGAATGCGTATCAGTGGGCAGTCGCCGCTTGTTCTGTCACGGTTTCATCGCCGTTGATCATGCGGGCCAGCAGCGGTGCAGTCAGCAGCATCAGACCGGCCATAACGGCGGCAGCCAGACCGATCTCCATAAAGACCTTGGAGTAAACCGGCAGTGTCTGCAGGGCATCCACCGCCCCATTGCTGCTCGGTACCGTGGTCATTGAGGCGATAAAGCCGCCGATGACAGAGGCTGCCGCAGAGGTCAGGAACCAGGCGCCCATGATGAAGCCGGTCAAACGCTGGGGAACCAGCTGGGCCACCATGGCCAGTCCCAGGCCGCTGATCAGCAGTTCACCGATCGCCTGGAAGAAATAGCTGGCGATAATCCAGCCGGAAGAAACGATGCCCATGGCGTTGGCGAACTGGGCGCCCAGCGGCAGAATCAGGAAGCTGGTGGCGCACAGGGTCATGCCAATCGCAAACTTCATGGGCATGGAGAGATCACGGCCGCTGTTACCCATCCGGTTGTAGAGATAAGCCAGTACCGGGCTGGCCAGCATGATCCAGAACGGGTTCAGGGACTGGAACGTGACCGGGTTGATGGCAATGCCCAGGATGTTGTGTTCGACGTTATTGATGGCGAAGAAGTTCAGCGAGGTCGGCATCTGCATATAGAGCACGAAGAAGACCACCGCCTGGAGCATCATGATCAATGCCGCGATCATCTTTTTCTGTTCAGTGCCTTTGCTGGCAATGATCTCTTTCAGGAAAATCATAACCACCAGGCTGCTGACGGCAGCCAGCAGAATGTGGGCGACCGTCAGGTTCTGCAGCATCCAGGCGCTGAGGAAAATCGCTGCGAGGGTACCCGCCAGCACCATAACCATTTTCTTCATATCCACAGGGGCAAGGTCAGGTGCAGAACCAATGCCGTTAACCCAGCTGCGCAGGAACCAGTAGCTGCCAACGGACAGAATCATGCCCAGGGTGCAGGTGTAGAAGCCGACACTCCAGCCAAAGCGATCGGTCAGTTCAGGCACCAGAACCATGGAGATGAAGGAGCCGATGTTGATAGCCATGTAATACATGGTAAATGCACCATCCAGACGCTTGTCGCCTTCTTCATAGCACTTGGACAGCAGGCTGGACGGGTTAGCCTTGAACAGGCCGTTACCGACTGCAATACAGCCTAACGCCAGGTAGACCAGGTGATGGTCATGATCCGCCAGTCCCATCAGCAGGTAGCCGCTGGCCAGAACCAGTGCGCCGAGCACCATGGTGCGCTTGGTGCCGATCACCCGGTCACCAATGAAACCACCGATTGCTACGAGACCAAAGACCAGCGCGCTGAAGGCGCCGAAGGTCGTGAAGGAGGTGGTGTCGTCCATACCAAGCTGTTTGACGAAATAGACGGCAAGCAGCGCCTGAAGGCCGTAGTAACCAAATCGTTCCCAGAGCTCCAGGAAGAAAATCATGTAAAACGGTTTAGGCTGTCGTAAGACATTGGTCGACTGAGACATAAGACTCCAGACATGTGACGAAAAGGGAGCAATAACAGGCGCGAGTGTTTCTGGACAGGGACACAGGGCAGTTAGCTGACCGACACCCTACAATGCGATGAATGCTTGTAGTTTTGATCTATGTCACTTTTTTGAAAGGTTGTCGGGAAAAACCTCTGAAAAAGGGTTTTAAACCAGAAAAAAGGCGTTATTTCTTTTCTTGTTTGTTGTAAAAAATGTTGTTCTCGATGTTTTGTCGAATTATTTAATGATTTTGGTGCGTTAGTCCTTCTTGTTTCAGTGTGATTTTCCTCTTTTTATTGTTCGAAGTGGTGGTTCACCTTATCCAGCAGCCGGGAAACCAGTACGCCAGACGCGATGCCAAAGGTCACGGCCCAGAGCCCTCCTGTCATGGTGGTGTGTTCATGCCATAACCCGGTGAAGCAGTACCCGGCGAGATAGGCAAAAAAGGCAATGCAGGTAAAACGAAGGGTCGAACGTATTGCCATTGTCCATGATTATGAAACGCCCTGTGTTGCAGGCGCTACCGCTTTTTTCCGGAACATCAGCACCAGTGGTATCAGTATCAGATAGGTGAACATGATGAAACCAAAGGTGTAGACAAAGGCCAGCAACGATGACTGCTGGTGGAGCATTTGGGCGATGCTGGCCATGAAGTCGGGGTTGACCAGGGATGTGTGTGCCTGGGCTGCATAGTGTTGCAGGGTGACGTTGTCTGGAGACAGTGCACCTCCGAGGCTATGCCATTCGGCTTGCTGTACCCTGGAAAAATACGTGTTCACAATCGCTATGCCCAATGAGCTGCCGATGGTGCGGCAGAGATTGAAAACGACTGCCCCACCTGTAGCCTGTTCGGGACTGAGTGTCATAAACGCCATTTGTGACAGGGGAGCAAACACCAGTCCCATACCGGCTCCCTGGATCAGGCTGGGAAAGATGATCCAGAAAAGGTCGATATTCAGGGAGTAATGGGTCATCAGCCAGGTGCCCAGCACGTTGAGTAACAGACCAATCACGACAAGCACCCGGCCATCCAGCCGGTCCATGATGCGGGCAATGGACAACAATACCGCCGCAGAGGCGAGGCCTCTTGGAGCCATCACAAACCCCGTGGTTTCGACAGGGTAGTTCAGTAGCTGTTCCAGCATCATCGGTTGAAGCTGGGTAATGCCAAACATACCCAGGGCGAAGCAGCCCATGATCAGGCAGGATGCGGCCAGGTTCCGGTCTTTCAATAGCCATACCGGCGCAATATCCCCCCGGGTTACAAAGGAACGGAAAATAAAAAACAGCGAGGTGATAGCGCAGATCACACTGGAGAACAGAATAAGATTGGAACTGAACCAGTTTTCCTCGTTGCCTCGTGAAAGCACCATCTGCAACAACCCGATGCCAATGGCCATATTGATGACCAGTACCCAGTCAACCGATGTTCGTCCGCGGTTGCTGATATGCACATACCGCCACAGCAGGCCCAGGCAGAGGATTCCCACCGGCAGATTGACATAGAAAATCCAGCGCCAGTCGAGATGCTCCGTAATGATGCCGCCCACGGTTGGCCCGAGAATCGGTCCCAGCAGAATGCCGACGCTGAACAGCGCCATGGCCTTGCCCCTTTCCTCCCTGGGATAGATCTGCACTAGAATAGACTGGGCCAGGGGAATGACAGAGGCGCCGAAAGCACCCTGCAGAATTCGGAAGGTAATCATTTCCGCGAGTGAATCAGCCTGACCGCAGAGGGCTGAGGTCGTGACAAACCCGGTAATGGAAATCAGCAGCAGGTTGCGTTCCCCAAAGCGCAATGTCAGGTAACTGGCCAGGGGAATAAAGATCGCTTCCGCCATGGTATAGGCGGTTAACACCCAGGTGACCTGCTCGGAGGTTACGCCCAGGGAACCCATCATGTGGGGCAGGGACACATTGGCGATGGTCATGTCCAGCAACACCATGATGGCCGAGAGCATGATCGCCAGGGTGACCGTCGTGCGGTTCATGTCATGCATCGCCGTTGGTGCTGTGTTGGGCAACGGTATCCACGGTGACAGTGCCGCTGGCGCCCACACGCAGGGGAGGCTGTCCGGCCTGTTGCTCAATGCTGACCTTGACGGGGAAACGCTGGGGGATTTTTACCCAGTTACCTGTTGCATTTTCCGGGGGCAGTAGCGAAAAAGCCGAACCGCTGGCTGGTGAAATGGCTTCCACCCGACCGGAGAACGTGGTGTCCGGATACATGTCCAGATCAATATCCACCGGCATACCGGGACGAATACGGCCAAGATCGTCTTCCTTGAAATTGGCCTGCATCCAGAAGCTGCCATCAACCACCAGTGGCGTCATGGCCTGACCCACGGAAACGATACTCCCGGGATGGATGCTGACTTTGCCCAGCTTGCCGGAGGAAGGCGCGGTGATGTTGGTATGTGACAGATTCAGGCTGGCCTGGGTCAGGGCTGCGGCGGCCTCTTTCACCGCCGGCGCCCGGCTGCCATCAGCACCTTGTTCAGCGATCAGTTGTGAGAGGGTTGCCCGGGCGGCATCCAGGGCATTCTGCGCGGCAGAAAGATCAGCCCTGGCGTCATCAGCTGACTGTTTGGGTAATGCGCCTTCCGCCACGAGAGACATGGTGCGGGCATAGTGGGTTTGTACGTCGGTCAGTTTGGCATTGCTGCTGCGAACATCGGCACTGGCGGCGAGGATCGCTGCCCCGGCAGCACGATTCTGCTGGGTGGCGTTTTCATAGATGGCCCGGGCTTTGTCCAGTGCCGCTTCATAAGGTGCCGGGTCAATCTGAACCAGCAGGTCGCCTTTGTCGACGGCCTCATAATCCACGACATTGACACGGTTTACCTTGCCCGCAACCTGGGAGGCAATATAGATAATACTGGCATGAATGTAGGCATCATCGGTGTCTGGATATTTTTTCTCGTGTTGCAGATAAAAATACCCGGCAGCGATCAGTAGTACGACAATCAGCAGGGCAATTAGCCCGTTGCGCTGTTTGTGTGCCTGAGTTCCATTTTCCTGCATAGCAATGACCTGGAGTGAATGAAACACTCTCCTCTGGGGAGTGATAGAAGTCTTTACCCGCCGGACGGATCAGTGCCAGCGAGAGGCCAATTCAAGGAAATGGGCCATGACGGGTTCGGACTCGTTGTAGGGTGCCACTGCGGCGGGATGGAGCTGGGTCGAATAGACGGGACGGTTCATATTGCGCATGACCTGGATATAGGATGACCGGGCCATGACGGCAAAGTCCTGATGCTCCCGGGTGAATGCCTGGCTCACGGCCCAGTCACTGCTGAGATCTTTTGGGTTGAGTGCACGAACCCGCCAGTAATAGCGTCCGTTGGACAGGGCGTCCCGTGCAGGAATCCGCATCTGGGCGTAGTACGGGTTGAACGGTCGGATCTCACTGTAGGTGGCCACGGTCTGCCGGAACCTGGCATCTTTGGCAATCTGCAGTTCGTAGGTCCAGGAGGGATCGGCACTGGCCAGTGAGAAGGTCAGTACCGGTCGAGGATTGGTGAGAATCATATCCCACTGGGGATTATTATTGAGTTTGGGTGCTGGCAGTGAGGCAGACAGCGCCAGTGAGCACCAGAGTGTGGTCAGAAACAGCAGGGCACGGCAGGGGTTCATGCGAAAAGACTCAGTGGCCGGGAGTGTCATCAAGGCAGGCGTACTGGTGATTATGAGGATGGGATAGTAACGATCCGCCTATGGAAGTTAGCACAGGGTTGTCTGTTCGCAAGATTTTCGCGGCTGGCAGGGTACTACTGAGACGCTGCACTGGGACAGGGTGTCACGAGTGCAGCGGGGTTACAGACACATCAATGGAAGAGGTAGCGTACGCCAAACAGCAAAGTGGTGGATTCCAGGTCGCCCTTGAAGGATTCATCGCCGGTGGCGGGTAGATTGTCCAGCTCCCAGTTGCCCAGGTTCCGGTGTTCGAGGCCAAGGTCAAACGTCAGGTTCTGGTCGAACTGGTAGGACAGGCCTATGCCGATGGTCCAGGCGGTGTCGCTGCTGGTGGTGTCATCCCATTTTTCATTCCAGTTGGCATTGGCGGAGAACGTCTGCACACCGGATGCCTTGTTGCGGGCATAGCCGATGCCGGCCATGAAATAGGGGGCTACAGTCTCATTGATGGGAATGTCGTAATAGGCTTTGAGCAGGTAAACCTCGGATTCTATATCAATTTTGTTGAAGCCGGTTCCTGCCACTGGAGTTATTTCAGTAAATGGTGGAAAGGGGAGTGTAACTGTTTCCCCTGCGATTTGTAGGTCTGTCTGAAAACTGGACTTATTCAAAATAGAACCTTCCAGCTCCAGTCTTAGATGGCGGTTAATAACAAATCCCAGTCCAATAGAAGCGACAGAACTATCATGGTTGTTGTCTTCTTTGACGATACCAAGATTTCTTGGGTTTGTGGGTGCTGTATCGTTTATCTGAGTAGAGGCCATTCCCCCGCGGGCAAAGGCATACATATCAACAGCCTGACTGGTTGCCGGCAGACAAAAGACCATGCCTGCCAGCAATGCATTGCGGACTTTATTCATCACGTACCATTCCATGGTTTGAGGTTTGATTAAAAAGCGACAACAGAAACAGCACGCTTACTTAATAAGCAAGGATAGACAAGATTCTTACCGTTAAATTGAGTCGATAAGTTGACGGGGCTGTTAGCGTTTAGTCATGATCAGAACTCTGAAATTGCGCAGGTATGACATCCGGCCCGTTAACCGAGACGCCGATCTCTTTCAGCAAGCCATCGCCGATATCGTAAATGCAGCCGTGAATGGTCAGGGGAAAGTGATTTTGCCACGCTTTTCGAACGGTAATCGTGTTGGCGACATTAACGACCTGGTGAGCCACATTGAGTTCACAGAGCAGATTGATGCGTTCTTCCTCATCGGTCAGTAAATCAAACTGCGCTTTATGTTGTTGGTAAATGTCTTCAAGGTGATGCAGCCAGCTGCCCAGCTTTCCGCAGGCCCCGCCATTGATGGCCGCTTTCACGCCGCCACAATCGTAATGACCGGCAACTACAATGTGCTCGATTTTCAGTGCTTCCACGGCAAACTGCAGTACAGAGAGGCAGTTAGTGTCGTCATGCAAGACCATGTTGGCGACATTCCGGTGTACCAGCAGGTCACCCGGTTGGGCGCCAGTGAGCATTTCAGCAGGTACCCGGCTGTCACAGCAACCGATCCAGAGATATTGGGGCGACTGGCCGGTGCTCAGGCGACTGAAGAAGTCAGGATCCTGTGCCTTGTTTTCCTGTGCCCAGGTGCGATTGTTGGTCAGTAGTGGTTTTAAGGAATCCATTGAATATTCAGGGTTTCGGATAATCGTTTGTGACGCATTGCTGCCTGTTATTAGCAGGAATACGTAACCTGTTGAGTTAAGTGTAGTGTGTCTGGAAATCGAGAAAGGAACGGTATGCCTGTGTTACAAGGCATACCGTTTGATGACGAGCCTTAGCGCAGTATTCGCCGTGTCACAGCTACCAGTAACCATCCCAGCAAGCCGATCAGGATGATTGTCAGACCGAGTGCCGTCCATAGAATCCAGGTGGTATTACTGAAGAGTTTGGCCGGATTGAGGCTATGATCCGCGATCATGCGTTGCCCGGTGGTGGTGCTGTCCAGCGGGATGTCGGACAAACCATCGTTATCCAGATCCGGCAATGAACCCAGGTAATCCAGCATCGCCTGCCAGATTTTCATTTCCTGGATTCCGGGTGTTTCCGGGCTGATGTCGAGAATAGCATCACGAATATTGGCAATCGGCTGACCGTTGGCATATTTCGGGGTGACGCTCAGCAGACCATGGCTGATATCCGGAATGATCCAGGTAAAGCTACCGACATAGCTTGTGCCACCAATGCTGTAGAGACGATCGCTTTTACCGCTGAGGTCCATAGTAGTGTAACCATTGACCGGATCGCCCAGTTCAATCTTGGTCACCCGGTCAAAAGGGGGACGGAAGTTGTTATAGGTAAAACGAATACCGGACAGGCGCGGATAATAGGCGTCGCTGCGGGTCTGGTAACCGAGCAGCAGCACTTCCAGCAGGCTCTTGACCTCTGGGCCGGTCAACCAGGCTTTCATCAGCGGGTAACCAGGTTCGTCATCGTATTCGCCAATACCGAGAGGTTGAATCCGGAAGATGTCAGAGACAGCCTGTATGCCGGTTTCGCCCTGCAGGATATCGTCACGCAATGTCCCGTTACCGGTGAGGCCGATATCGGCGTCTGTCGCTTTACGGATGGCGTCGGTGACCAGGTTGCCAAGTCGGGGGTCATCGTACTCCCGGCCCAGATTAGCTGGTGTTTTCACCAGTGGTTGATCGAAGTGATACCCCCTGGGCGTGAGCATCTTTTCACTGACCTGCGCCTTGAAACCGGCAATCATTTTGATGATTTCCGGATCCCCGGGAATCTTGTCATTGATCGGGTGGAGTTTATAGCCGGTCATTTGAATGCCATTGTCGGTCAGCTTGACCGCCATTTCTCCGAGGTACTGACCATCAGAGCCTGCCTGAACAATCGGTGTACCGTTGATCATGATGGGTTCAAAAATCGGTGTATGGCTGTGGCCGCCGATGATGATATCGATACCCGGCACCTGGCGGGCATATTCGACTTCTTCTCCCGTCCACAGACCATCACTGTTTTGCACCACACCGCTGTGGGAGAGCAGAATAACGACATCCACTTTATCCTGCTGCTTCAGTTCAGTCACCATGGATTTTGCCACTTCGATCTGACGGTCAATGCGCACAGGCTTGGCATTCGGAGCTGAATTGCGGGCATCGACACCGATCAGGCCAAAGAAACCAAACCGGATGCCGTCTTTTTCCAGCACCAGCTTGCGACGGATCAACTGGTCGTCGTAGACCGCTTTCAGCGATGCATCGCCCTTGCCAGATTCGGAGAAAAACAGGTTGGAGATCACGATGGGGGGAATGGCGCCTTGTGCCTGATGGGCAGAACGGATCATCTGTGCCAGCCCATCCGGACGGAAATCAAATTCATGGTTGCCCAGGGTAATCGCGTCATAGCCCAGTTTCTGCATCAGCTGCAGTTCTGAGCCCGTTTCCCGGGTAATCGTGTGAAACAGGGTGCCCATGCTGAAGTCGCCGCCATCAAGTAGCATCAGCGGCTCTCCAGCAGATTGTTGCGCTCGGATCGTTTTGATCTTGGTTGCAAGACGAGCTATGCCACCGGTGGTTTTGTCATCGTTGATCGTTTTGGGGGTGTACTCAAGGTTGGGGCCGAAACCCAGCAGGCGGGACTGCCAGTCATTGGTGTGCAGCAGGGTGAAGTTTTTATCATCCGCCTGTGCGGTCAGTGTGGGTAAAAATAGCAGTAATGCGAAGCATGCTCGGAGCAGTGTGGCCATGGGCAAAGCCTGTCATCGTTGTTGTTGGCGTGGCCGCAGTCTATCGACCTGAGCCACGCATGTGAAGGGGATGATCGGCGGAGGCGATATCAATCATCAAGAAAGGTAAGGTCCAGGGCCATAACGATGGCTTCTTCCCGCCCATGCTTGGCCGGGTAGTAATCCTTGCGTCGACCGATCTCTGAAAAGCCGGTTTCAAGATACAGGTTGATGGCACCTTTGTTAGAAGCGCGAACTTCCAGGAACATAACCTCCGCGTCGAGCTGAACAGCTGCTTTAAGGAGCTGGCTGAGCAATTGCTTACCCAAACCCCGACGCTGATGGTTGGGCGATACCACCAGGTTCAGCAGATGAGATTCACCGACGGCGGCGGAGATGATGCCAAAGGCAACAATCTCGCCGTCCTGTTCCAGTATCTGGCAGTGATAACCAGAGGTAATGCAGTCCCTGAGGTTGCCTATTGACCAGGGATGGGAATGCGCAAGACATTCAACCGCAAAGACGGACTCAAGGTCCGCCAGGGTCATGGCGCGTTGCACCAGTGGGGCAAGCTCGGAAAATGTTTCAGACGTGATCATGAGTTACGGGTTAACAGAGGAGAAATATCGCGCCAGGTGTCAGCCTTGATGGCGGGCAGTTTCATCAGTGCATCCAGGCTGTGGGTAATCACTGTCATTTGCTGGTCCTTGTCCTGAATACCCCGGACTTCATCAAAGTCGGTATCCGGACCCATGACATAGCGTACACAATTGCGGCCCAGCAGAAAGACCATTTTACGACGACGCAGGCCAAACTGGTTGGTCAGGTAACCGTGCACGGCGTCATGGGCAGCCTGTTCATCCTGGTCAGCCCGGTTGCCGGCGATAGGCCAGTCAAACAGAGCAGGCTGCAATGTTGAAACGACAGGAATACCGACGGAAAAGAGAAGATTCCTCAACAGCCTTTCATGGAAACGGGTGAACTGGTTCATGCCGGTGCTGGGCAACTCAGAAACCACAAGGCAGTCGTCGTTAACTGAGAGCGTGACCAGACGAAATCGCTCAGCAGGTTTGACGGGTTTACTCTGGACGGTAACGTTTTCTGCTGGCGTTTCAGTATTCGCTTCTACGGCCTTTTCAGGTGTTCCACCCAGAATATCCGCAGGTCGCATAACCGGTTTGCCGACAGGCTTAAAGGGCGCAGGTGTGACTGCTTGCCCGACGTTATTTTGGGGTTGCTCTACCGCAACGGCTGGTGGATGTTCCGCCTCCCAGGCTTCCCAGTCCCATTCGCAGGTGGTCGAGGGTTTCGCTTCCGGCAGGATATAACGGGGAAACCAGGGCTGGATGCCCATGGCGTCAAGGTATTGCTGGCGTTGCTGTTCGTTCATGCGGCTCCGGAGGCTCCCGCCCCGGAGGGGCTGTTGACTGGCACCTTCCTATTGTATGCAAAACCGCGGATAAGCAAAACGGGCAGTAACAGAATGGTTACTGCCCGTTTTGGATTGACGGGCGTTGCTCAGACGCTGTCTGTCTGCGGATTCGCCTTGCGAATGCCGGATGTCAGCAGGTTCAACGCATTGATATAGGCTTTGGCGGATGCCACCAGGATATCGGTGTCAGCGCCGTTACCGTTGACAATCTGCCCGTCCTTGGCGAGGCGGACCGTGACTTCACCCTGTGAGTCGGTACCTTCCGTGATCGCGTTGACGGAGTAAAGCTCCAGCTTGGCGCCGGAATCCGCCACGGTTTCGATGGCCTTGAAGATTGCATCCACCGGGCCATCGCCCTCACTGGTGATCTGTTCTTCCTTGCCATCCACCGTCATGGTCAGGCGGGCTTCAGGGGTGATACCCATCCGCGAGCTGGCTTCCATCTGCAGCAGGCTGTATTTCTCGGCAATTTCCTGGTTTCTGGCATCGGTAACCAGAGCCTGAAGGTCTTCATCGTAGATTTCGTGTTTCTTGTCCGCCAGCGCCTTGAACTGCATGAAGGCCTTGTTGAGGGCTTCGTCATCCGCGATGGTGATGTTGAGTTCCTGCAGGCGGCTCTTGAATGCATTCCGGCCAGAGTGCTTGCCCAGTACCATCCGGTTGGCATTCCAGCCAACATCCTCGGCTCTCATGATTTCATAGGTTTCCCGGTGCTTGAGTACGCCGTCCTGATGAATGCCGGCTTCATGGGCAAAGGCGTTAATGCCGACGATGGCCTTGTTGGGCTGCACCGGGAAACCGGTGATGCCGGAAACCAGACGAGAGGCAGGCACGATCTGGCGAGTATCGATAGCGGTATCTACCTGCAGGCAATCACTGCGGGTCCGAATCGCCATGACGATCTCTTCCAGCGAAGCATTACCGGCTCGCTCACCCAAACCGTTGATGGTGCACTCTACCTGGCGGGCGCCGTTAACGACGGCTGCCAGAGAATTGGCAACGGCAAGGCCGAGGTCATTGTGGCAGTGCACGGAGAAAATGGCTTTGTCGGAATTAGGGATACGCTCGATCAGCTGCCGGATAGTCTCCCCGAACTGGTGAGGCAGGGCATAGCCGACGGTATCAGGAATGTTGATGGTTCGCGCACCGGCATCAATGGCTTTCTCGATAATCTGGCAGAGAAAATCCAGTTCCGAACGACCTGCGTCTTCGCAGGAAAACTCGACATCCTCCACCAGGTTTCTGGCGCGTTTGACCGCATGGACAGCCTGTTCAATCACCTGCTCCGGTTCCATCTGAAGCTTGTATTTCATGTGAATGGGCGAAGTGGCGATAAAGGTATGAATTCGTCCGCGGGACGCCGATTTCAGGGCTTCGGCAGCGCGGTCGATATCTTTGTCCAGCGCCCGGGAAAGACTGCAGATGGTGCTTTCCCGGATAGTTTCAGCAATGGCCTTTACGGATTCAAAGTCTCCCGGGCTGGCCATGGCGAATCCGGCTTCAATGACATCCACGCGCATTTTTTCCAGGGAACGGGCAATGCGCAGCTTTTCATCACGGGTCATTGACGCGCCAGGGCTCTGCTCGCCATCCCTGAGGGTGGTGTCGAAAATTACAACGCGATTCTCACTCATCGCAAACACTCCAGACAATTATTGGAATTTGGAATACAGGTCTGTGTTGTGTGCTGTTAGTGGCGTCCGATGCTTCTGGATGCGCCTCAGCGGGGCCGGGGTGAAGAAAATTATGCTGCCCTAAGGCAGTAGCAGAAGCAGGCGTGCGGGAGCGAAGAAGGTTTTTTTGCTGATCCCCTTGGGCGGATTGTTATGTCTTGGTAATGCCATTTGTGTTTTCTACGTATGTTGATGGCTGTTTGGCGTAATATAACGTCCCTTGTGCTTATTTCCAAGCAGGATGCGCTCCTGTCTTTAAAACGTTGTATCCGTGTATTGATGAAGAGCATATCTACGAGGCTGCCTGTAAGAACGTTCAATGGGGCAATGTGTCGATTAAAGGTTTGGAGTTTGGACGCGAATAAATAGTTAATTAAGTGTTGATCATTTATTCCCGGGTAGATCAGGGACTTAAATCATTACCCGTTAGGGCAGGAGAGCAGCGTTATGGAAAAAATCTCGTTCAATGACAAGGATCTCAACAACATGCTGTCAAGAATGTCAGAGCATGAAATTGATGACCTTGCATTCGGCGCGGTACAGCTCAGCGCAGAGGGTAAGGTATTGATGTATAACGCTGCTGAAGGTGAGATTACTGGCAGAAGCCCTGATGAGGTATTGGGCAAGAACTTCTTTACGGAGGTGGCGCCTTGTACGAATTCGACCGCTTTCAAAGGTAAGTTTGATGAGGGGGTTAGCGCTGGGGATCTGAACGCCCTGTTCGAATATACGTTCGACTACAACATGACGCCAACCCGTGTGCAGGTCCATATGAAAAGCAGTGTGGTGAATGACGGTACGTTCTGGATCTTTGTGAAACGTCTGTAAGATGGATTACCAATGCTGGATAAAAGGTGTTTCGCAAGAGCACCTTTTTTTCGTTCTCAGAAGCCTGATTGTGGCACATCTGTCGGAACACCGTGACAGCTGGGAGATCAAGGCTCAGGCTGGCTCGTGGTCGCTGGATACAACGATTGACCGGGAAGGTATTGGCATCGATTCTCTGGATCTTGTCGCCATCGCCAGCCGTGTTAACCAGATGTTCCATTTGCACGAAGCGGGCACGGAAGATTACCTGCTGGCCCGTCGGCATTTTGCGGACTGGGCGGCGATTATTCAGGATGCCTGGGCGCAGGGCGTGAGTAAGATAGAGTTTTACAGCTCAGGCTCCACCCATATTCGTACCTCTTCTTCTCATAGTCTCCCATCGTTACTACAGGAAGTTGAGTCTATTGATCAATTTCTTCCACCGGTAGCCCGTTTTCACGGGTATGTGCCACTGCATCATATATACGGATTTCTGTTTGGATTTCTGCTGCCTGTTTATCGAAAAGTGGCATTCAGTGATCATCATCTGCAACCTGTTATCAAGCCTCTGGCACCTGATGATGCTGTCATCAGCTTTCCTGATCATGTGTCGCTCATGCTGGATAACCCATCGAATACCATGCGTGCTGGAACCATAATCAGCTCTTCGGCGCCTATGCCGCAGTCCTTGTGGGAGCAGATGGATTTAGCATCAGTGAAAAACTGTGTTGAAGTTTATGGATCTACCGAAACGGGTGGGATCGGTTTTCGTTTTTCGGGGCAGGCACCTTTTCAGTTGATGGCACACTGGAAGGCTGGTGTTAACAAGGTCGGTATGCTGCAGAAAAAATCGCTTGATGAAACCCTGTCATGCAGTAGTGATCCTGGCGTATTCGCTCTTCAGGATCAGTTGCAATGGATAGATGATCAACAATTCCATGTGCTGGGCAGAAAGGATGCTGTGGTTCAGGTGGGCGGGGTGAATGTGAATCTGGCCAGAATCCGGGAGATGATGCGAAGGTATCCCGGTGTCAGGGATTGCGCCATTCGTGCCATGACGCCCGGGGAAGGGCACCGCCTCAAGGCATTTCTGGTGCTTGAGCCTGAAACGGCTGGCGAAGATACATTTGATGAACAGCGTTTTCTCCATGGTTTCAGAGGCTGGATGGCTGATACGTTGACTGAATGTGAAACACCGGCACGGATTCGGATCGGTGAACAATTGCCACGCAATGCGATGGGGAAGCCGAAGGATTGGAAGGCATAGAGACACAAAGTTATGAGCTGGGAAACGAAGCTCTGACCCTTGACTGTCTGGCCAGGATGGCAATTGGGAAATCAACGCCGCATCTGGGCATTCAGGCGCGTGAACGTGTCGAACGGGCTGACCAGTTTGTTCACGACATCAGCGCCAGCCGACGCCTGGTCTATGGCATTACTACCGGGTTTGGCCCTTTGGCCAACTGCTATATCGATCCAGCCTGTACCCGCGAACTGCAAGCCAACCTGATCGCCCACCTGATGACGGGTACCGGCCCGCTGTTGGCGGAGACTGAGGTGAGGGCTATTTTCCTGGCAAGACTCCATTCCTTATGTCAGGGGCATTCCGGTATTTCTGCGATAACGTTGGATCGATTGATTCACTTGTTCTCCAAAGGATTGATTCCGGCTGTGCCGTCCCGGGGGACGGTCGGCGCCAGTGGTGATCTTACCCCGCTGGCGCATCTCACCGGCGCTTATACCGGGCAGGGGGCTTTCTTGGTGGATGGGCAAGAGCGACCCGCGATGCCGCTTCTGGCAGAGCAGGGGCTTGAGCCAGTGATCCTGGGTGCGAAGGAGGGGCTGGCGCTGGTCAACGGGACATCCGCCATGACCGGGATTGCCGCGCTGAACGGCTGGGATGTTGGCCGGCAGCTTCATTTGGGACTGCGTCTGGGGTTGTTATACAGCGAGGTTTTTTTCGGCAAAGCCGAGGCGTTTGATCATCGGGTTGCCCGTGTGCGCCAGCATCCGGGGCAGTTATACGTCCATGAGCGACTCAATGAATGGCTCGACAGTTCCTGTTTATTGACGCGTGAATATACTTCCGCCAGCCGCCTTCCCGATGATTGTGAACCTGAAGATGGTGTCTTTCAGGGACAACCTCTGTTGCAGAATCCTTATTCTATCCGTTGCATTCCGCAGCTATATGGCGCGGTTCATGATGTGTTGATTCATCACAATACGGTCGTTGAGCGCGAACTGAATGCTGTAACGGATAACCCACTGCTATTTCCTGACGAAGCGCTGGTGATTCAGGCGGGGAACTTTTTTGGACAGCATGTGGCGTTTGTTTCCGACAGTCTCACACAGGTCGTGATAACACTGGCCAACCACTGTGAGCGGAAAATAGCGAGGCTGGTGGATGTGAGTAAGTCATCAGGATTGCCACCGATGCTGCAGCCGCAACGTCCTGGTTTGCAAAGTGGTTTCATGGGGGCTCAGGTGACTGCGTCCGCTATTCTTGCTGAAATGCGCACACTGGCGATTCCTGCGTCAATCCAGAGTATCTCAACCAATGCCGATAATCAGGATATTGTCCCAATGGGAACAATTGGTGCGAGAAAAGCACGCAGTTTGATTGGCTTATTGTGGGAGCTGCTGGCCATTGATGCTCTGGCCCTGGTGCAGGCAATGGATTTGCGGATGAAGGAGGGCGTTTCTCTGGAGCAGTTTAGTGAGAGTTCCCGGATGATTTATCAGTGGGTGCGTAGGCATTCAGCCTTCCTGGGGGATGATCGCCCCTTGTCATATGACATCAGAATGTTGAAGCAGTTATTTGAGGAAAAAACATTGGAGGATGGAAGCGTAGAGCTTTCTAACTGATTAAGATTGATGGTTCTTCTAACCCGTTTTTAACCGTGAATGACACTTTAGTTATTCACAGCCTATGCTTTATCTTTTTTCTATTTCCGAACCTTATGATTTTTAGTGAAAATTGTTATTCGGGTTTGTGGTTGGGAACATCTGGCATTTTCAGATTTATGAGGCGGGCTTCAAGATTTCCATCAATGGTTTTGTCCATGGCCTTGATCACGTCTTTAGCTCGCTCAGGGCCAATCAGTTTCGTGACAAGCGGTTTGCTCAGTTCACTGACTTTGTCTGGGTTTTTGGCAATAAGGAGGAGTTTTCCGGTCATGATACTGCGTATTCGAAATGTTTGTTCAAGTGTGATGCTTTTTTTTGAGTATTGGTTCCGGATGGCGGTATCCAGCGCCTTGATATGTTTCAAAGCATTTTCACTTTTGGGATCAATAGCGCGCCCTAGAGAGGTCAGTTTATCGAATACAGAGGGCGTTGATTTTTGCCGATTTTGACGCACCAATGCATTGAGTTCGTAGGTTGAACTGATTTGCCTCTCGTTTAATGGTTTTGAAGCAGCACGGTTCTCAACCTGTTTAGGTATCATTGCAGCAACAGGTGCCGTTTGTAGCATTCTGCCAAATTTGGTTTTCACTGCTTTAGAGAATTTGTTGATTCCTCTGCTCAGTGGTGAACTGATTTGGGCGGGTGAATTAGATATCCGTGAACCCATGCTCTTTCCCTGTATAAAGCTCCTTAATGAAGTATAAATCAGTTGATAGCAGGTTAATTGGAAAGAGGTTATAGATAGCGGAAGGTTTATTGCTTTACGATATTGATCCATATTGGCCTGTGACAACCTTTTTGCACAAAGCGCTCGTCGCATTATTTCATGTTCCAATCAGGCTGAAGATGGCGTTACAGAAGGAAAGTCTATGAAAAAATGGTTATTGCCCCTGAGTATGACCGTACTCCTGGGTGGCTGTATCCTCGGACCGCAGACGGTTGAGGTTATGCCAGATATCAAAGTGGCGGAGCGTACCGCTCAGCTGAGCGGGCCTGTGGCTGTCACTGTCTACGATGAGCGAACGACACCACAGCTCGGCACTCGTGGTGGGATCTACAAAACAACCAATTACATTTACCTGGATGAGCAGTTTGCCCAGTCAATCAAGCTTGCCGTTGATAATGCCTTGCGATCCATGGGGATGGAGCCAGTCAGCAGCACAGAGGTTCCCCAGGTTCAGGCTTACATCGATGAGCTGTCATACACGGTGCCGTACGGGGATTATGTCTCCGGGGTTGACCTGAAAGCCGCCATACGGGTTGAAATTTTGAAGGACGGGCGTCGTTATGCCGGGCGCTATGTCTCAGAGGACCATTACCGCACCATCAAGGCGCCATCAGACAGCCAGAATGAGGAAATGGTGAACGCTGTGATTAATAAGGTCTTGGCGCGTGCGATGGATGATCAGGCGCTGCTGAACTTCCTGAGTGGCGCAACCGGCTCCTGATGAGCCGGTTTCATCATTCTTTTGTGCTTACTCGTCAATCCACTGCTTGAGCGTACTGATCCAGACCGGATGGTCGTTCAGGCAGGGAATCAGCGTCAATGTCTCGCCACCGGCAGCCTCGAAGATTTCCTGTCCCTGCATGGCGATCTCCTCCAGCGTTTCCAGGCAATCTGCCGTAAAGGCCGGACACATCACCAGCAGGCGTTTCACGCCCTGACGGGCCAGTTGCTCAATGGTCTTGTCGGTATAGGGTTGCAGCCATTTGGCTTTGCCCAGCCGTGATTGAAAGGCAACGGAGTAGCGGTTGTCAGGAATACCGGCAGCTCGCACAAACTCGGCGGTTGTCTGATACAGCTGATGGCGGTAACAGGTTGCGTGGGCTTCTGAAGGTTTCTGGCAGCAGTCTGGGGTCAGGCAGTGATTGCCGGTGGTGTCATCCTTGCGGATATGCCGTTCCGGTACGCCGTGATAGCTGAACAGTAGATGGTCATAATCCTGTTCCAGCCAGGGACGAGCGCTTTCCACCAGGGCATGAATATAATCCGGGTGATTATAGAAAACCGGGTGGATGTTTAATGTCTTGCGAATGCCATGTTTTTGCATGATCCGCTGCACTTCTTCGATGCATGTCTTTACGGTGGACATGGCATAGTGCGGATACATGGGCAAAAGAAGGATTTCTTTAACGTCTTCCTGACTAGCCAACGCTAACAACTCTTGCTCAATAGAGGGAGAGCCATAACGCATCGCCAGCCGGACCGGAATATCGGTTTGCGCCTGCAGTTTTTCCCTGACGTTTTCACTGATGACTTTCAGGGGAGAGCCTTCTGGTAACCAGACTGACTGGTAGGCCTCGGCAGACTGTTTGGGGCGGCTCGGTAATACAAAGGCGCTGACAATCAGACGACGCAGGGGCCAGGGCAGATCGATAACATATTTGTCCATCAGGAATTCGTTGAGATAACGCCTGACATCGCTGACTTCAGGGGAGTCGGGTGACCCCAGGTTGACCAGTAATACCGCGCGGCCTTGCATGCTTCTCTCCGAAGACAGTTTATTGTTGGTGGGGATTATAAGGCGTCGGCTGGATTGAGACAGCCATTGTGTTGCCTGAAACTGGCAGAGCCAGTTTCAGGCAGGGATTGGCATTAATAGTTGGCGGGCTTGGGCGTGAAGTAACGCAGGACGATATAGCCCACTATGGCAGAAAGGAACGAACCCACCAGGATGCCCACACGGTCGGCGATCAAATATTCAGGACCGGTTTCTTCAAAGGCCAGCGTACCAATAAACAGACTCATGGTGAAACCGATACCACACAGGATCGACATGCCATAGATATGCGACCAGGAGGTCCCTGTCGGCAATTTGGCAATGCCGGCCTTGATGGTCAACCAGGTAAATCCAAATACTCCCAGCTGCTTACCGATAAACAGGCCAATGATAACGCCCAGGGGGCTGGGGTTTAGCAGGCTTTGGAACTGGGAAATACTCAGCCCGACACCGGCGTTGGCAAAGGCAAAGATAGGCAGTATCCAGTAATTCACACTGCCATGAAGTTTGTGCTCAAGGTCAATCAGCAGGGAACGACCGTATTCGTTACGGGTCTGGATTGGAATAGTGAATGCCAGGGCAACACCCGCCAGAGTGGCGTGGACACCGGACTTCAGTACACAGGCCCACATGATGACACCGACAACGATATAGGGCCCAAGTTTGGATACCCCGAAGCGGTTGAAGGCAATCAACAGCGTTAAACAGATAGACGCCAGGACAATGGACTCGATGGCCAGGTCCGTGGTGTAGAACAATGCGATGATAATGATGGCGCCAAGGTCATCAATGATGGCCAGTGCCAACAGGAAAATTTTCAGTGATGGTGGTACGCGCTTACCCAGCAGGGCCAGAACGCCCAGGGAGAAAGCAATGTCTGTGGCGGCAGGAATCGCCCAGCCCTTGATGCCGATGGGGTCATCATAATTCAGTGCTGCATAGCAGAGCGCAGGTACCACCATGCCACCCAGAGCGGCCATGGCAGGGAGTATGACCTGTGAGCGACTGGAGAGCTCGCCGACCAGAAATTCACGTTTGACCTCAAGGCCGATCAGCAGGAAAAACAATGCCATCAGACCATCGTTGATCCACAGCAGGATGGGTTTGGCAATGGCGAGTGAGCCAACTGCCACGGTAATCGGGACGGACAGCAGCAGGTCGTAATAGACATTCAGCGGTGTATTCGCCGCAATCATCGCCAGCGTGGCGGCCACGATTAACAGAATGCCAACGGATGTTTCGTGCTTTAAAAATCGGCGAATGGCTTCGACCATGCAGCCTCCAGTAATAGCCGTGCCATGTATAATGACACGAACGCCCCTAAAGTTGATAAAAAAAGTGAACTATATTGGAATCTTTCAACTTTTGTAATTCCTGAATAGTACTTATACGCAGGATCCGGGCCAAAGATGGCGGATAGCGTGTTCTTCTGTCGGTTTGCCGTTTGGAGGCTTCTGATAACCGATGGGCATTATAGGCATCAGGAGGGTGTCCTGTCTTTGGAAACCGGTAAAGTGGGTTCTGTTCGCTTATTCGGTGATGGAGAGATCAGGTTCGTTGGTCTGTGCCATTTGTGCACTGACACCTGAATCCTGGTCATGATGGCTGGGATGGTGTGCAAGCCAGTGCCGTGCAATATCCATACGGCGACAAACCCAGACATCCTCATGGCTCAGGGCATAATCCAGAAAACGACGGAGTGCTTCTGTCCGACCAGGTTGGCCGGACAGGCGTCCATGCAGTCCTATAGAAAGCATTTTCGGGGTTTCTTCGCCCTCACGGTAGAGGCAGTCAAAGGCCGCTCGCAGGTTTAGCAGGCAGTCATCCGGACTGTTCCAGCCGGGCGTTGTTGAATAGCGAAAATCATTGGTCACCAAACTGTAGGGCACTACAAGGTGGGCCTGGCCGGCGACATCAATATAGTAAGGCAGATCATCGTTATAAGCGTCGGAGTCGTATAGCAATCCCATCTCCTGCACCAGTCGACGGGTGTTTTCACTCTGCCGACCGGTGTACCAGCCTACGACCTGCTTATGGGTCAGGTTTTCAATGATTTCCAATGTCTTACGGATATGGCTTTTTTCAATGGCTATCGGGATCACCCGGTAATCAATCCAGCGATAACCGTGTCCTGCAATCTCATGGTCGGATTCGGCCAGTTTCTGTGCCAGGGGCAGATTGCGTTCAAGAGCCATGCCGCAGGCGAATACGGTAACTGGCAGAGAGAAGTCATCAAACAGGTTGAGTAATCGCCAGGCTCCACTGGTGGCACCATAGGCAAAAATAGACTCACCATTGAAGTGTCTGGCAGATGACAGGGGGCGAGTACCGGGAATGTCCGTTAAAAAATATTCGGAAGAGGGATCCCCGTCCAGGCGACAGGCTTCTGCGCCTTCTTCGTAATTGAGTACAAAACTGATGGCGATACGGCTGTTATTGGGCCATTGGACCTTCGGCGGTTGTCCGCCATAGCCGGTAAAATTGCGGGGGTAATCTTCCTGCATCGAACGGCACCGCGACGGTCTGAAATGCCATTCAGATATAGCCTAACGTCCTTGTTCTGGCAAAAGTGTCTTTGAATTAAGTGACTATCTGGCAGTACCACAGACTGTGCAGCTGGCATTGCGTGACAGGCTCAGTGTCTGCCAGGTCATGCTCAGGGCATCAAATAACATGAGTCGTCCAGATAGCGACTGTCCGGTATTCGTCAGGAGTTTGAGGGTTTCTGTCGCCTGAATGGAGCCAATCACACCGGTTACGGGGGACAAAATACCGGATTCACTGCAAGTCTGTTGATGGTCATCCGTGTCAGGATACAGGCAGTGATAGCAGGGACCATCACTAAGGCCAAAAACAGCAACCTGTCCGCTGAAGCCAATGGCCGCGCCAGAAACCAGGGGTGTCCCCGTTCTGATACAGGCCTCGTTGATGGCGTGGCGTGTCTGAAAGTTGTCAGTGCAATCCACCACGACATCGGCGGCGCCGGCTTCTTCCAGTAATTCGGGTTCATTGAGTTTTCGGGCAATAGCCATCACGCGCGTATCAGGATTCAGCGCATGCAGCGATTCAGTGACTGAAAAGACCTTGGGTTTACCAAGGTCACGTGTCGTGTGGGCAATCTGGCGCTGGAGATTGCTCTCATCCACGTCATCGTGATCCACAATCACGAGTGTGCCGACACCAGCGGCAGAGAGGTACATAGCCACCGGACAGCCGAGACCACCGGCGCCTATCACCAATACCCGGCTGTTCAGCAGTTTTTCCTGACCGGCGATATCGAGTTCCGGCAGCATGATCTGGCGGCTGTAGCGCAACAGTTGCTGGTCACTGAGTGTTTCAGTCAAAGCGTCGTCCCCGGGTAATGCGTTCATGTCCGGCAAGATCACGAAGGGTTTCTATCTCGGTATAGTGCTGCTGGTTCAGGATGTTTCTGACATCAGCACCCTGGTCATAGCCATGTTCCAGCAGTAGCCAGCCACCGGGCTTCAGGTGTTGCAATGCCTGTGTTGCAATGATTCGAATGTCGTCTAATCCGTCGATGCCTGAAACCAGCGCTGAGCCGGGTTCAAAGCGTACGTCACCCTGGCTCAAATGAGGATCATCTGAACGGATATAGGGTGGGTTGCTGACGATGAGATCGTAATCGTTATCAGGTAATGCGTCGCACCATGAACCGGTGTAGAAATGTACATGACTCAGTGCATTCATCGCAGCATTGTGCCGGGCGAGTTCGACAGCCGCTTCAATCCGGTCGGTGCCCGAAACCTGCCAGTTGGGGCGTTCTGCGGCCAGTGCCAGGGCAATGGCGCCGGTACCTGTGCCGAGGTCAGCCACTTTGTGAGGCGACGGGTCGAGACAAGCAAGTGCCTGCTCGACCAAAAGCTCTGTATCGGGACGGGGGATGAGCGTATCGGGACTGACTTTCAGTGTCAGGTTCCAGAAATCGCGGGTGCCGATCAGATGTGCGACAGGGTGACCAGTCAGACGTTGATCAATTAATTGTGTCACGGCAGTCAGTTGATCTTCCGTTAACTCATATTCCGGCCATGTAAACAGCCAGCTGCGTGGTTTTTCGAGAACATGACAGAGCAGTAACTCAACATCCAAGGGCGGTGTACTGCTCAGTGACGTTAATTCGCTGGCGCGCTGTAGAATATCCCTGACCTGCATTAATTCTCGCCTGCCAGGGAAGCCAGCAGTTCGGCCTGGTGCTCCTGGCGCAGTGGTTCGATCACCGGGGCCAGGTCACCTTCAATGATTTCCGGCAGTTTATAGAGTGTCAGGTTGATGCGGTGATCAGTCACCCGTCCCTGTGGATAGTTGTAGGTGCGAATGCGTTCTGAGCGGTCGCCGCTGCCAACCAGGCTTTTCCGCTGGTCAGCCATCTCTTTGGCATGGGCTTCCTGCTGGGCGTTTTTCAGTCGGGCGTTCAGCAGTGAAAGGGCACGAGCCTTGTTTTTATGCTGGGAACGTTCGTCCTGGCACTCCACCACGATGCCGGTGGGCAGGTGGGTGATCCGGATAGCGGAATCGGTAGTGTTGACGTGCTGGCCACCCGCGCCAGAAGAACGATAGGTATCGATCCGCAGGTCTTCCTTGCGGATATTAATTTCTTCCTGCTCATCAGGCTCCGGCATGATGGCGACGGTGCAGGCAGAGGTATGAATCCGGCCCTGGGATTCGGTTGCAGGTACCCGCTGAACCCGATGGGCGCCGGACTCGAATTTGAGTTGGGCATAGACATCCTGACCAACAACCCGGGTGATAATTTCTTTATAGCCGCCATGTTCGCCGGGATTTTCGCTGAGAATCTCGATTTTCCAGCGCTGGCGCTCGGCATAGCGGGAATACATCCGGAACAGGTCGCCGGCAAAAATAGCGGCTTCATCGCCACCTGTGCCTGCGCGGATTTCCAGGAAAACGTTGTTGGCGTCATCCGGATCCTTGGGAAGCAACAGGATCTGCAGTTCCTGGCCCAGAATATCAATGCGACTCTGGGCGGATTCAATCTCTTCTTCCGCCATGGCGCGCAGGTCCGGGTCCGCGTCGGACAGCATGCTGCGGGCTTCTTCCAGGTCGTCCTGAACCTGGCGGTATTCACGGTAGCATTTTACGACCGGTTCCAGTTCGGCATACTCCTTGGAGAAATTGCGGAAACGATTCTGGTCGGCAATCGTCTCCGGGTCGCTGAGCAGCGCACCCAGTTCTTCAAAGCGGTCTTGCAGGTTGTCAAGCTTGGTACTGATAGAAGCTTTCATTTCAGTGTTTTCTTTACCTTGGAAGGGCGAACGTCACTCAACGGTGTTGGGTCGACGGCCCGTACAGTCGCCTGGCGTGAGTGTAGTGGCGCAGGCTTGATAGGGGTAGGTTCCAGGGTGTCGGCAATCTGCAGATCGAAAAACTCCCTGGCTAAGGCGATGGAGGCGGTATCCCCTTCGCTGCCGGCCTTGCGCAGCTGGACGCAGGGCGTGTGAATCAGTTTGTTGGTCAGGCCTCGGGCCAGCAGGGCCAGAACCTGGTCGGCAGGGCGACCGCTTTGGATCAGGCGGAGCGCCTTGTTGATCTCATGGTCGCGGATGCGTTCTGCCTTTTCCCGGTAGGACTTGAGAATATCCACCACATCCATGGCGCGGGTGCGTTTCAGGAAGGCGTCGCATCCGGTGGCAATGATCTCTTCTGCGGCCTGTGCCGCTTCCTGGCGACTGCGCAGGTTGTCTTCCACTACGTCGCGCAGGTCGTCCACCGTGTAAAGGTAGACATCAGCCAGGTCGCCGACTTCTGGCTCAATGTCCCGGGGCACGGCGATATCCACCATGAAGATCGGTGCATGACGGCGTTTTTTCAGTGCTCGTTCGACCGCGCCTTTGCCCAGAATGGGCAGCTGGCTGGCGGTGGAGGCAATGACGATGTCCGCCTTGTGTAACTCTTCCGGAATATCAGACAGCAAAATAGCATGACCGTTGATGCTTTCCGCCAGTCGAAGGGCGCGCTCCAGTGTGCGGTTGGCGACAATGATATTGCCAATGCCCTGTTCTTTCAGGTGACGGGCCACCAGTTCAATGGTTTCCCCGGCGCCGATCAGCAGGGCGGTATTCTCGGACAGGTCGGCAAAAATCTGGCGCGACAGGTTGACGGCGGCATAAGCCACGGATACCGGGTTTTCGCCGATCGCGGTGTGTGTGCGTACCTGTTTGGCTGTGGTGAAGGTGCTCTGGAACAGTCGGCTCAGGTGGGCGCCTGTCGCGCCGGCTTCCCGGGCGACGGCGTAGGCAGATTTCATCTGCCCCAGTATCTGAGGTTCACCCAGTACCAAAGAATCCAGTCCGCAGGCCACGCGCATGATGTGCCGGATGGCCGCCTCGTCAGCGTGGGCATAGGCGTACTGTGCCAGTGCATGGCTGTTGACCTGGTGAAAGTCAGACAGCCACTGGTATAACTGTTCAGGACAGACATCCCCGAAGCAGTACAGCTCTGTGCGGTTGCAGGTCGACAGAATCGCGACCTCACTGACCGACGCCAGCTGCATGACATTCTGCAGGGCCGGAATCAGCTGCTCTGGCGAGAACGCAATCTGTTCCCTCAGGCTGACGGGTGCTGTCTGATGATTGATGCCGACTGCCAGGAATCCCATATAAATCGTCAGGTACCTTGTTCTTGTCTCTACTCATCAAGCTGCCTAAAGCTTCACGGTGGTAGCGTTTCATCCTAGTCTGCAGGATGGCATTTTTCGCTTTGCTGCAAACTTCGGGTATTGCCACCCTCTTCTCCGGTAACTCAGGCTAGTATTAAAGTTACTGAGCCCTGATTGTCACCTTTCCAATCGTCGTATAACCGATTCACACCGGGAGTGACAGCCTCACAGGGAGGCATGGAGAAAAGCAGAATTTTCCTATGGATATACGTCAACTGCAAATCTTGTGTTTGGGTCGGGATGGGTTTGTCACGGCGCTTGTGTCATTATTGCACCAGGCTCGGTTTCCCGGAAAGAAGAATATCACGTTGTTAAAGATCAGATCCCGCCTGCGTTATCTTCCGCTACTTCTGGCGACGGTAGCCTTTGCCGGTTGTGCCCAGTTGTCCTCAATGTCATCCACTGGTGCGGAAGCAGAACCGGCAGCTGTTGAGGAAAGCAGCGAGCCTGTCGCCTCATTTGAACCGGATACCCTTTACGATCTGCTGGTGGCCGAAGTGGCCGGGCATAATCAGCGGTTTGACCTGGCGCTGGGGAATTACCTGCAGCAGGCGCATAAGACCGGTGATCCTGGTCTGGCAGCTCGCGCTTATCAGATTGCTGCCTATATTGGTGCACGTCAGGCTTCCAGAGATGCGGCCGAGTTGTGGGCGAGTGTTGATGCAGAAAACCCTGCCGCGATACAGGCGCGTGCCATCGAACTGGCTCGTGCCGGTGAATACCAGGCCGCTGCCGACGAAATGCTGCGGGTGCTGGAAATGGCGGGTGATGCCAGTTTCGAATTTGTTGCCGTCAGTGCCGCCGACCAGGGACAGGAAGAGCGCGACATGCTGATCGCGACCTTTGATCAGGCCCTCAAGCGTTATCCGGACAACAGTCAGGTGTTGTTGGGTAAGGCCATTTTGCTGCAATACAACGGTCGCAATCCCGAAGCCATCAAGTTGTGTGAGCGTATTTTGAAGCGCGAGGATAACCTCAAGGCCGTCATGCTCAAGGGGCGGGTGTTGATGGCTATGGATCGGCCGGATAAAGCTCGCCGTTTCCTGGCGGACTATGTGGAAGACGCACCGGATAACACGCGCCTTCGTCTTCTATATGGGCGGGTATTGGTGCATGCGCAGCGGCTGGATCAAGCCCAGGAGCAGTTTGAGATCCTTCTGATTCAGTCCCCTGATGATCCGGATATCCTGCTGTCACTGGGATTAATCACGTTTGAAAATACTATGCCGGAAGAGGCGGTGGGTTATTTTGAGCGTCTGTCTGTATTTAATAGCCACAAAAATATCGCTGAATTCTACCTGGGGCGGTTGGCGCAACAGCAGGATGACTGGCAACTGGCGCGTCAGCACTATCTGAACGTTGGCGTAGGAAAACAGCTGATTCCGGCCTATGCCGCACTGGCGCAAATGCTGGCGGATCAGGAAAAGTGGCCCCAGGCGGTGAAAGACTTGCGGGCTGCCCGTGAGCTCTATCCGGCGTTTGTGCCGCAGTTTTACCTGATGGAAGGTGATGTTCTGATTGAGCAGCGGGCTTATGAGCAAGCCGCTGAGGTGTTGAATAAGGCGATCAAAACCTATCCCGAGAATATTAACCTTCTGTATGCCCGTGCAATGCTGGCGGAAAAAATGAGCGACCTGGCACTGCTGGAGAAAGACTTGCGCGGCATTCTGGCGATTGATGCAGAGAATGCTGCGGCATTGAATGCACTGGGTTATACCCTGGCGGATCGCACCGAACGGTTTGATGAGGCGGAAGAGCTGGTCTCCAAGGCCTATGAATTGAAGCCTGATGATCCGGCCATCATCGACAGTATGGGTTGGGTGGCTTATCGACAGCAGGATTTTGAAAAAGCGATCCGTTACCTGCGCGCGGCCTATGAAAAAATGCCGGATGCGGAGGTGGCTGCGCATCTGGGTGAAGTGTTGTGGGTCAAGGGCAGTCGTAAGGAGGCGGCGAGTGTCTGGGAGCAGGCGCTGGAACGGCAGCCAGACAGTGAGATTCTCAAGGAGACCATGGAACGATTGCAGGGGCGGCAATAAACTTCCCTGGCCTGCGTAATAGTCCGATGTCTATCGGGCCCGTTCCATCCGGTTCGGGCCTGTTTCTTTAAAGGTGTTCTATCAATGAGTGGTCTGTCGGGTGCGGTTCGGCATTTAGCCGGTGTTATGGTGCTGCTGGTTTTAGCGGGATGTGCAGGGCGTGCACCATTATCTCCGATGGCGGAGCAGCGATCCTGGCAGCAGCATGTTGATGTGATGGAAACACTGAACCAATGGCAGTTGTCAGGAAAACTGGGGGTCAGAACCGCGTCAGAAGCGGGCAGCGCGACGCTGGAATGGGCAGAGCATGGAGGGAATTACACTGTTTATTTAACGGGGCCCTTTGGACAAAGTCTCGCCAGTATTCAGGGCAAGCCTGGTCAGGTGGTCATGAACGTGCCTGACGAAGGCGTTCTTATGGGTTCCTCGCTGGAGGAGCTGGTCTATCGGCAGACAGGCTGGGTGATACCGTTTCGTTTGCTGCAATATTGGGTCAAAGGCGTGCCGGCGCCGGGTGAATATGCAGATTTGCAGCTCAATGCTATGAATCGGCTTCAGTCGCTGAATCAAGCTGGATGGACCATTGCGTTTGACCGGTTTGGAATCACGTCCGGTTATGCGCTGCCGGGACGACTTAAATTGCAGAAAGGTGATATTAAAGTCACGCTCCTGATTCGACGCTGGCAGCTGCCGACTTAGCGTAAATCCCACGTAAAGTATGCATATTCCGTGTTTGACAGTTTTTGTGTCACTTTGTAGAGTAGCGCCGCCTTCAAACGGTGACTCAGTGAGCGAGCCCTGAAGGCTGATGATATTGCGAAAGATCCGGCCATCGGGGATAATCGCAACGCTGGCAGGGAGCCGGGTAGATTATAAAATGATGACCGTAACTGGGGTGTCGCCAAGCGGTAAGGCAACGGGTTTTGATCCCGTCATGCGTAGGTTCGAATCCTGCCACCCCAGCCAGACTTTCAAGAAATAGGCATCAACTGTACCCGCGTACTTGATAACGCTTTCCAAACTGCAAAGAGACTCAAGGTGCTACTGTGTCGAAGATGATGGTGTTCGCCGGTAATTCTAACCCGGAACTCGTTCAGAAGGTCGTCGATCACCTGCATATCCCACTGGGCAAGGCCAGTGTCGGACGTTTCAGTGACGGAGAAGTCTCTGTTGAAATCCAGGAAAATGTGCGCGGCAAGGATGTCTTCATCATCCAGTCCACCTGTGCACCGACCAATGATAACCTGATGGAACTTCTGGTCATGGCCGACGCCATGCGCCGTTCCTCTGCTGCCCGTGTTACTGCTGTTATTCCCTATTTCGGTTATGCCCGCCAGGATCGTCGTCCCCGTTCAACCCGTGTAGCTATCAGCGCCAAAGTTGTTGCCGATATGATCGCCAGCGTGGGTGTTGACCGTGTGCTGACGGTAGATCTGCATGCCGACCAGATCCAGGGATTCTTCGATATTCCGGTTGATAACATCTACGGTTCTCCGGTCCTGCTGGATGATATCGAGCGTAGAAATCTCGATAACATGGTTATTGTCTCTCCTGATCATGGCGGTGTTGTCCGTGCTCGTGCGGTGGCCAAGCGTCTGAACGCCGAGCTGGCGATCATCGACAAACGTCGTCCGGAAGCCAACAAGGCAGAAGTCATGAACATCATCGGTGATGTGAATGGCCGTACCTGTATTCTGGTTGACGATATGGTCGATACTGCCGGAACCCTGTGCCAGGCTACCATTGCCCTGAAAGAAAAGGGTGCCAACAAGGTGTTCGCCTATGCGACTCACCCGGTGCTGTCTGGCCGTGCACTGGAAAACGTTGCCAACTCCGAGCTCGATGAGCTGGTTGTGACCAACACCATCCCGCTGACCCCGGCTGCCCGTGCGGTGGATCGTATCCGTCAGCTGGATATGTCTCCGCTGGTTGCCGAATCGGTGCGTCGTATCAGCAATGCTGAATCTATCAGTGCCATGTTTCGCTAATTAACGTCATTACTCTGAAAAAAAGCAGCCATAAAAGGCTGCTTTTTTTATGGCTATATTGGAGCGAAAGTCTAATTTTGTTTGTGTCTTAGGCGTTAGATGGATACGGTTGATAGCAATGGAGTAGTAGCTGGTTGTAATCTTCTTGAATCTCGTCAAGATTGTTCAGAATATATTCGGTGGTCGGTGTGTTAGTTTCATCAATATCCAGCATTTTTCTAATTAATTCGCAAAGGTCGGAAGGACACTGAATTTCACATGAATCCATAAAATCCTTAATGTGACTCATTCTATCCTTTGTATTTTCATGATCTGCCTTCTTCCAGTCGGTGGGGTATTTGATGTCGATTCTTTCGCCGCTGAACAGCTGAGCAAGCATGATTCCCAGTGAATAGGTATCCACCTTTTCAGAGTCGGCAGTAGTTTTTTTTTGATTTTCACCCAAAATGAATTTAGGCGGTAAATATGCCGGACCTTTAGGAAGGCAATGCGTAGAAGATGGGTTTTTTGTGGTGGCAAATCCAAAGTCAAGAATCTGTACGTTTAGATTCTTAGGGTCAATTGCTGTATTTTCCCATTTTAGGTCGCGGTGATAGACGTTATTGCCATGCATGCATTTAATTTTTTCAATCAGGTTTGTTGCTAATGTTATCTTTTGCTCCGTTGTCATTGAACGTTTATTTTGTGCTAGATATTTAGAGCCATCCGGTCCGATGCATTTTTCCATGAATATTATAAATTGAGGTTTTCCACTTTTATTTCTCGTTTGTGAAGACGCTAATACTTTCGGCGCTACGTTGGATTGGTTCTGAAGGGCGATCTCCTGGGAGACTTTAGCTGTAACAAAGTCAGTTATTTTTTTTGCGACACACCATTTTGCTTTTCCTGAGTGGGAGTAGAGCTTGGCATGCTTGACAATGCCATGTTTCCCTTCGCCGAAATAACGCCCTGTTACTTCGAGCGCTTCATTACAGCCCAGCTTTGTTTTTGCCTGCTCAGATAGGGGGTGTGATTTAGCGCGTACTTCCAGGCTGTTGATATCCTTTGGGGACCAGCCATTGATTTCAAGAATCCTGTCCGGGACGGTATTCAACAGTTCGGCAACACAGATTTCGTTATTGGGTGATATGCACTGAATGACGGTGAAAGGCAATGCGAGTTGGTTCTTGTCAGCTCGATTATTGTTTTTGTCTTTGAATTCAATGCGGGAGTGTTGGTCTACGAAGAGCAGTTGCAGTGGTTCTGCTTCAGAGATGATGTCCCAGTCAGCATAATCACTGGCTTCTGATGGCGGTATGGAGGCCTCTCCTTTCTGGACAGACATTTTGTCCGTATCGGGCGTACCTGGAATATCCTGATAATCATCCAGAGAGATAATGTCATATTCAGAAAGACTGACAGAGGGTGAATTCCTGATGATAAGGGGGTGTGGCCGTGTGGCCGTGAAGGCGGCGGCTTTTCGCCCTGACCATGAATCTGTGGTATGCGCTTCACCCTGGATGGATTTGGAGGGCGGTGGGGGGGGAGTGACCGTTGTTTCATTCTGACTTAGCATGTTTTCCTCGTATCCTGACTGTCTTGTATCTGTCTGTAGCATTAAGGATGCCGTTTCTTACTCACTGATTTATGGGGCTGTAGGCGTCATCTTTCTCACGTTACATCTGACCGTTTGATGTTGTAGTAGTTCCCCCGGCATCCTGGGTGCGGATAGGTTGGCGGTGGGCTGTTGTCCATCACGAGGTCTGAGTCGGCGCTCGCGATACGGAAGCTTGTCGCGGGCCTCCGCAGGAG
This sequence comes from Kistimonas ophiarachnellae, assembly GCF_057552235.1. Lineage (NCBI taxonomy): Bacteria > Pseudomonadati > Pseudomonadota > Gammaproteobacteria > Oceanospirillales > Endozoicomonadaceae > Kistimonas > Kistimonas ophiarachnellae. The sequence continues at coordinate 143,754 of NZ_BAAJPA010000008.1, forward strand.
CGGGCATTTACTGGCGGCTGGTTAACGGGGGCGATCCGGGAAGGGGTGTGCCAGTAGCCCGGGGAGAAGCAAGGCGTGGGGAATGATACGGCTTTGACAATGTCTGGATTGCAGGTATGATACGCCGCTTCGTTATCCGCTGTGGCAGGCTGGTCGCCGTCTGTCACGGTTTTATTTTTTTGGAGAAGACCATGTCTGAAGCAATCGCTTTGAATGCTGAACTGCGTAAGGATGTAGGGAAAGGTGCGAGCCGCCGCCTGCGTCACGCAGAAAAACTGCCCGCCATCATCTACGGCGCCAACGCCGAAGCCACTCAGATCACCCTGATGGCCAAGGACGTTCGCAAGGCGCTGGAAAGCGAAGCGTTCTACGCTCAGATCGTTACCCTGAACGTTGAAGGCAAGGCCGAGCAGGCTATCCTGAAGGATATCCAGCGTCATCCTGCCAAGGAATTCGCTATGCATCTGGACTTCCTGCGTGTTGATGCTGCCACTGAAATCACCACCAACGTACCGCTGCACTTCATCAACGAAGACGTATGCGCCGGTGCCAAGGCGGGTGGTGCGATCACTCACAACATGGTAGAAGTAGAAGTTCGCTGCCTGCCGAATGATCTGCCTGAGTTCATCGAAGTTGACATGGCTGACATTGAACTGGGTGGCAGTGTGCACCTGTCTCAGCTGACTGTTGCTGAAAACGTCAAGCTGGTTCACCTGATGCACGGTGAAGAGCACGACCTGCCGGTAGCCGGTGTTCAGGCTGTACGTGCAACCAAGGAAGACGCAGCTGACGAAGCCGCTGAAGGCGAAGGCGAAAGCAGCGCTGAGTAAGCCCTGACACGGACGGAGACGACATTGTGGCGCAGACAACCCCGAATGAGGCTGTCGAACTGATTGTTGGCCTGGGTAATCCCGGTGCAGAATATGAAGATACCCGTCACAATGCCGGCGTCTGGTTCCTTGAAGCGCTGGCCCGCAGCTGCGGCGCCAGCCTTCAGCCGGAAAAGAAATTCCACGGTCTGACGGCCAAAATCTATTTGGGCGGACGTGATATCCGGTTGCTTTATCCCACCACGTTCATGAATCGCAGTGGCCAGGCTGTTGCGGCTATCGCGAATTTCTACCGAATTCCTCCCCAGTCCATTCTTGTTGCCCATGATGAACTCGATATTCCGGTCGGAACCGCGAGACTCAAGCAGGGTGGTGGCCATGGTGGCCATAACGGGTTGCGGGATATTATCAGTCGTCTGGGCAATAACCGGGACTTTCTGCGCTTGCGAATCGGGGTCGGACATCCCGGTGATAGCAGCAAGGTTGTGGGTTATGTGCTGAACAAGCCTTCAAGGCAGGATGATGACAAAATTCGTGCGGTCATCGATGAATCGGTTCGCCTGATGCCTGAGGTTCTGGATGGTTCATGGGCCAAGGCTGTACAGACGTTACATACCTTTTCGGCCTGAGCTGTCTGGCGCGTTGTTCTGCGGCATATCCGGCCTTAATGTCGCGTCGTATATCCCTTCATAATGACTACCCGGTTGATGTACCGAATAGGTGATAATAACAGGGGTTCCACTCAGGGTTTCCGGCAGGTTCAAGACGCTGGAATAGATCCCTCTTTCATTATCATATTTGAGCGGGTGACCAACGATCAGGGCCTGGCCATGCTGATCCTGCAGTGTCACGCTGACGCGCATGTTCTTGTGCAAACTGCCGTTCAAGCGTGTACGTACGACAGGGTAAAACGGTGTACCCGTAGCGACCTGGCTGCCTTCGTAGCCAATTTTTATTTCTATTCCTTCCAGGTAGGCAGAATCCCTGAGCCAGGTAATGGCGTTACTGGATCGCATGTGGTTTTGAGCCGGTTCATCCATCATCAGTGCAGGGCTGACTGCTTCCATACTTTGCGACATCGCTGAGGATTTCTCGGCTGCCGCTTCCTTTCGAGCCTGATTCAGCAGTTTGAGCGTATTACTGAGTGGGTCAAAGTCATGGGGTGAACTGAGATCCCGGAAGACCATGAAGGTTGCATTATTGGGCAGGCCCATGGTGTCGGTAGTGAGCGTCATCGGGGTCTGCAGAAGCTCAATCAGCAGGGATTCTGACTGGATGCGGAGATAAAATCCCTGGTCCTGTTCATCAGGGTTGCCCGCCCAGGCCAGTCTGGCCAGATTCAATTGTTCCATGGTATCGGACGGATCACGGGTCTCCGGCTGCCAGTTTTCCAGGACGGTTTTCACAAAACGTTTGAAATAATAGCGCTCTGACACCGTCAATTGATCAATCCTGACGGTGGGCATGGCTGGCGCCAGGAATGTTGCAGAGTCTGGTAGTTTGGGAATCATCTGGCATTCGTCAGTGAGCGTCTGGCGATTCAGGCAAGTCTTGTAGCGTACAACGGAGCGAAGTTCCTTGATCGTGGTGCGGGCAAAATGGCCCGCTTGCCAGAGCACGGTCTGGCCGGCCTGCTCATGCCAGCGCAGATAGGGATAGTGGATTTCAGTTGAATTCTGGCTGAGGTCAATGGCAGGTGCCGGTGGCACCTGGGTAGGATAGCTGGCCATGAACAGTGGGCCGGTGCTGACACGGCTTCGTCCTTCGGCCATATCGAAAAAGAAATCAATATTGAGCCATGGGCCACCAAGACGGATGCCCCATTCATGACTGCCTGGATTACCTGTCAGCAGGAGTCGTTCTCCGGGCAGGCGATCGGTCAGCAGGTCGCTGTCATGGCCGGCCATTTCCTGGTGCAGGAATTTCTGGTTCAGTATGGCGGTCAGGCGATGGTAGCCGCCGGTGTCCAGTGCAGTGGCGAGCAGTTGGTGGAGTGAGGTACGTTGATCATCGGTGAGCTTGTCGAGTGCTATGCCGATGTCTGATTCCAGCCCCGTCAGCGGTTTGCCCGCGATGGTGCGGTCATTGTTTTTTTGAAGCTGCTGTAATGATTTGCTGGAAAATAGTGTGACCAGTTCTTTGACATGCGAATTCAGCGTTTGCATGTAATGCTGCTGGTTTCGGGATTGGACAAAATCCAGAATATCCTGTTTTGCCTCGGCTTCCTGGTTGGCCGTCACCGGGCTGACGCCTGCCACACCGAGCAACGATGCCAGCAACATCGCAGTGATGATTCCCTGACGCAAATCCCGGTAATCCATGGTGTTTTGGCTCTCTTTTCCGGCAGTCCCTGTTAAAAATCTAGCGTGTAAATGGATACTGCTCATCTTGTTAACCAATGGATTTGCAGCATTTTTGCGCAGCGTCTTTTCAGCCCGTATAATCCGCCGGTTTTATTGACGATTATTCTGCTGAGTAAGGTAGACAAGCATGGGTTTTAAATGCGGCATAGTCGGACTGCCCAATGTCGGCAAGTCCACACTCTTCAACGCCCTGACCAAGGCGGGTATTGATGCGGAAAACTTTCCTTTCTGCACTATCGAGCCGAATGCAGGCGTGGTGCCTATGCCGGATCCCCGTCTGGACAGGCTGGCTGCGATTGTGAAGCCCCAGCGGGTATTGCCAACCACGATGGAATTCGTGGATATCGCCGGCCTGGTGGAAGGCGCTTCCAAGGGTGAAGGCCTGGGTAACCAGTTCCTCGCCAATATTCGGGAAACCGATGCCATCGCCCACGTCGTGCGTTGCTTTGAAAATGACAATGTCATTCACGTCGCCAACCGGATTGATCCGATCTCTGATATCGAAATTATCAATACCGAGCTGGCCCTGGCTGACCTGGATAGCCTGGAGAAGCAGGAAAAGCGTATCTCCCGTGCGGCCAAGGGTGGTGACAAGGAGGCGCTGGCTCAGAAGGCATTGCTGGAAAAATTGATTCCGGCGCTGGAAGAAGGGCGTCCGGTACGTAGCCTGAGCTTCACGCCGGAAGAGTGGAAGCTGGTTAAGATGTTCCACCTTCTGACCAGCAAGCCCACCATGTACATCGCCAATGTGGATGAGGATGGTTTCGAGAATAATCCTCATCTCGATAAAGTGAATGCTCTGGCAGAAGCGGAAGGTTCCATTGTGGTGCCGATCTGTAACAAGCTCGAAGCCGAAATTGCCGAGCTGGATGATGAAGAGAAAGGTGAATTCCTGGCAGACCTGGGCATGGAAGAACCGGGCCTGGATCGTGTTATCCGTGCGGGTTATCAGCTGCTGGGTCTGCAGACTTACTTCACGGCGGGTGTGAAAGAAGTGCGTGCCTGGACCGTGAAAATCGGCGCAACTGCTCCTGAAGCGGCTGGTGTTATCCACACTGATTTTCAGCGAGGCTTCATTCGTGCTGAAGTGACCAGCTATGAGGATTTCATCAAGTACAACGGTGAACAGGGCGCCAAGGAAGCCGGTCGCCTGCGCGTTGAAGGTAAAGAGTATATTGTTCAGGACGGTGACGTTCTGCACTTCCGCTTCAACGTCTGATTAATGACACCTGCCACCATCGCGTGAATCGGTGGTGGCAGGTGTTCTGCTTTTTATCTCTCCCTTTGTAAACGTCAATAATTTTCGGTTCTTTACGTTCTTCGTGGCTCTTTCTCGCTGTTCTGGCGAGGGGGCTATGCTAGACTCTCGCGCGGAATCCAATGATAACGGTCCCTTTTCAGGCTTATGACGAGCCACCGCGTCACCGTGAGATTACTCTGAACAACAACAGAACGAGAGAGTCGATAAGCTGATGAAAAAGATAGCCTTGATAAGTTTGGCGGCAGTTGCGTTCAATGTGTCTGCACACGACGTTACCTTCGATAAAGATGAAGATGCGGTTGCATTGCGTAAAGCACATATGCATTTGATTGGTACCTATTTTGGTGAAATGGGTGACATGATCAAAGGCAAGCTGCCTTATGATGCAGCGCGTTTTTCAGCCGATGCTGACCGGTTGGCAGCCATAAGTAGCTGGTCCTATGAGGGGTTTGCCGAAAAACGTTTGACAGATGATTCAAAGTCAAAGCCGGCTATCTGGGAGAAAAAGGCTGACTTTGATCAGAAAATGAAAGCGTTCCATGATCAGGCGCTGAAGCTGCAACAGGTCGCAGCCAAAGGGGATATGGGCGATATCCGTGCCGAATTTAAAGCAACAGCAGGCACCTGTGGCAGCTGCCATAAACCTTACAAGTACAAGTAAGACCTTGTGCGAATAAAATAAAAAGCAGCAATGGAATGACCAATTGCTGCTTTTTTTGCCCTGATATTCAGTCGAATACTTAATAACCTAACTGAGTGATTACCCATACGATCCCGGCGGCAACAGCAATAGCCGCAATGCTGTAGCCCGGGTTTTTGCGCGCAGGTTCGTTCATGTTTTCTGGCACTGAGCGTTTACCGGTAATCATGGCTGGCAGAATGTCATCCCGTTTGACGACGGTATAAAACACGACTGCTGCGATATGCAGGGCGATGAGTCCCAACAGAATATTGACGTTCAGGGCATGCCAGCTGGTCATCTGGTCGCTGAGATCACTGGATACATAGTGTGCCAGGGGCCCTTCAGTGAGAATGGAGTCATTGGCAAACAGCCCGGTAGTCAACTGCACAGCGACGCAGAAAAGTAACGCCACAACACTCCAGCTACCCAGTGGGTTGTGGCCGGGGTAATCGCTCTTGAGACCGCTGCGGATATAACGGATCGCATTCATTGGCGACAGCTGAAACGCAGAGAACCGTGAATAGAAACCACCGACAAATCCCCAGATCAACCGAAACAGCAGCAGTGCCAGCGTGAAATAGGCCAGTGGCAGATGTCTGTCCATATCCCCTTCGGTGCCGGTATACCAGAGACCCGCTATCGCCAGCACCAGGAACCAGTGAAACAGGCGAGTCGGTACATCCCAGATTCTGATCGTTTTCATTGGTCACGTCCTCATGCGCTAGCAGTGGTCAGCGAGATTCAGGCTTTTTCCAGTTGGGACTTGAGGTTATCGGGTATGCCCTGGATGGTCAGGGTGTCGGTTTCCCGGTTATAGATGATGCGACTGCCCAGCAGTTCTGCCTCAAAGGCGATATTGAACCCCTTGGCGCGTCCGGAATAGCGAACCAGTCGCTTCAGCTGGCTTTTGCTGGGCGTGATTTCCGGGGCAACATCATAATCACGGGTGTTGACGAACCGGGCAAAGTTATCGGGCTCGGCCTCGTTCAGGAAGGCGGATAGCTCATTCAGGGAGATGGCTTCACTGGATTGGAGGTGTTCATTGCAGTACTCATAGACCCGTTTCTTGACGCCTTCCTGTTCAGCCGGAGTTTCACTGGTGTCACAGTAGGCTTCGACGGCGTTCATCAGGGTATCCGTATCTTTCTTGGTATTGGCTGTTTCCGTGCCCCCCAGGAACTCTTTGAAGCAGTCGCTGAGGCGACGCCCACCACGGGGTTTGATCCAGGAAATATAGCGTTGAGCCTTTGGGTTGTTCTGCCATTCAGTCATGTTAATGCGGGCAGCCAGGTTAAGGCGTCCCATATCCAGGTAGGCAGTATCAATAATATCCAGCTGGTCGGTGACCGTGACGCTGCTGGCCGGACTGACAAGGGTTATCAGCAGATATTGGGTCAGGCCACTGCGGTAATGGGCAATCAGTACGAAACCGCCCGGGAACATGCCGGCGGCATCAAGCTTTTCTTTCAGACTTTCTGTAGCCTTCAGGCTGAAATCGACAAAGGGCAGCTGTTCATCCAGGTAGGCTTTGAGCCATTGTTGCAGCCCCGATTCACTTTCGGGTTCCGGGAAACAGCCATGGGCTTTGTCGGATTTCTGGTTGTAGCTTTGCAGCAGATCCTGCAGCAGGCCTTCTGTCGCCGGTGTCACCGGCAGCGGCGTTGAGCGGGGATGAACGGTGGAGCTGTCAGCATCCGGATTGCGCTCAAGATGGTGAACAATAATATTGCTAATGGCCATAAGTACTGCACTTCAGACATGTCGGTTCAGAAGCAGGATTATTGCACAGGGGATCGGGAATTACAGTGAGCTAGCGATCCAGTTGGGTCAATCTTTCAAAGAACACGCGCACTTTGTTATCCAGAAATTTACGACTGGGATTGAGGCAGGCATAGAACTGAAGCGAGATATAGCATTCAAAGAGATAGTCCGCACTGGTTTCAGGGACTTGAAGCGCCGTATCCAGCTTGAGAATTGCGATAAAGTCCTGTTTTAATTCAGAAATGTATTGCTGAAACTGTGGATTCAGGTCGTCGTGGTCTTTGGTTTCCATGACTGCCAGCAATAACAGGCAATGTCCACGGTATTCTTTGGCTGGGAAATGGCGATAGCTGGTCGTGAAAAAGCGCCGAAGGCATTCTCTGGGAGTGGCAGTATGACGGTAATGGTACAGCCGGGGCTGGAGTATGGCGGTGTAATAATGCTCAATAACCGCTTTATAGAGGCCTTCCTTGCTGCTGAAATGGTGGTATAGGCTGCCGGGATTCAAGCCGGTGACTTCCTCAACATGACGCATAGACGTACTGGCATAGCCAAGGCGCCAGAATAAATCCATCGCCTGACTCAGTACCTCAGTCAGTTCAAAGCTTGTGTGCCTGCCCATTACCGGTTTCTGCCGTTCTATTTATGCCAACCCTGGCGGTTAAACCTTTTTCGCCCGTAGGCGATATAGTCAGGGAACGTCCTCTTCCTGACTGTGAGTTCTCCAGTATATACACAGTTAGTAAAAATGCTTAATTCAAATTAAAAAATACACAAATAAGGTTAATTAGAGCGGATCTTGAGTATTGTGCCGATGGCATGGGGAGTGATTATGGACAAGGAATATCGGCAGGCGGTTTGTGGACCAACCTCTGACATGGTTCGTTTTATTAAAGAAAATAATATAGACATAGAAATAACACGGCTGGAAGAACTGGATGGTAAGGTGAAATCAGTCAGACACTCTCTGCATCCGGAGTTTCTGGTTGAATCAAAAAACGTCAGGGATCAATTAAAAGCCTGGTTTCGCGCGCGGGTTGAACCAGGTAAAAAAGTGATTTATTAAACAGCCTTATTAAATGCATTGTTTAAAAAGGCTGTTTAACCGTTCGGTCTTCTTATTATTTTCCTCATGATTATTCATCACGTCGTTTTTTAAAGGTTACTCATTGTAGGATGTGGTCGTTGCCGTAACGTGCACATCGGTTGAACTGTCATTGCTATAGGTGACATCAATACTGATGGTGGTTGGACCCTGCTGCCCCTGATTGATCTGATTGCCATTGGGTAACGACACATCAATCGTATCTTCCAGTTCATCAATATTAATGCCTACATTAACGTTATGTTTTTCCAGATCATCGTCTTCTGTCTGGCCTGCGGCAGTTGCCTGAAGTGCTCCGGGGACAGAGGCATCGGCCATATCCTCGCTCTCCATGCTGGGTAATGGAAAGGTGATGGAGGTGGTTCGTCCGTAGCGTAACGGTGCGTCTGCCGGCGGTTCAGTGTGATCCGGCGGATAATTATGGTAACCATCGCCCATATCATAAATCTTGCCTGATGAATCAGGGCGCCCGTTATCAGCGGCGTGAACGAGTGAGGCTGTGCCCAGTACTAGCAGTAAAGGGTAAAGTTGTCTGGTCAACTTCATGGTTCTTTTTGTCATTATTGTTGTTATTGGTGCTCGGGCTATTTTGCCATCTCTGTTTGCTGGTGGCCACTCTCTCAAAGACTTTCATGCCAGGCTTGCCATTGCATTGCGCAGGTTGTGGAGGAGCGATGTCATGAGTGAAGGTTTGATGAGGAGAACGTTTCTGCATTATGGATTAGTGGCAGGTACGGCATCCATGGCGCTGGGGATGAGTCGGCAAGGGCTGGCGGATTCCGTCCAGCCAATCACGCTGGAAGGGGGTTGGCAGAGTCGGGCGGGGGGCGATGCCCATATTCCCATCGTGACAGTTTGCCGGGAAGGAGAACGGGTGCGGATTGGGTTTGAGATTCCACATGTCCAGACCGCGGTGCATCATATTTCCGCCATCCGTCTTTATGATCATCAGCGCCAGGAACTGTGTAGCATGGAATATCATGCGTCGCTTTCCGTGGCGGAAGGTCTTTTTGTGCTTCGCCTGCCGCCCGGAAGCCAGTTAGTTGCAGTGAGTGACTGTAATTTGCATGGGCTCTGGATGAAACGTTTCAGTGTCTGATCAGTCAGGGTCAGGAATCTCAACCGTTGTGCCCTGCCCGGGTACTTCCGTTCGCCAGCCAAAGTGTGTCTGAATATGGTTGGCCAGCGCATCAGAGGCGGCCGGTTCGCCGTGGGTGATAAAGACCGTTTTAGGCGGCTGATGTACCGATGAGAGCCAATCCAGAATACCCTGATAATCCGCATGGGCGGACAGGCCCTCCAGATTATGGACATCCGCGTTGATGGCAATCTCACGACCGTGAATCTTAACCTGTTTGGCGCCATTGACCATCTTTTCCCCGCGGGTGCCGGGCGCCTGGAATCCCATGAATACGATGCTGTTCCGGTGGTTGGGGGCCAGTGTGCCCAGGTGGTGCAGGACGCGTCCGCCGCTGGCCATGCCGCTGGCGGAGATAATAATGGCCGGGAAGGTTCGTCGGTTCAGCAGAATGGATTCTTCCATTGTACGCACATAGTGGGTATCGGCATCGATTCGCTGACAGTCCTCCCGTGTCAGCCGGTGTTTTTCCGGATTCTGGTAAAACAGTTCAGTGGCTTTTATCGCCATGGGACTGTTGAGATAGACAGGCAGTTCTCGAGGAATACGGCTTTGCAGTTTCAACTGGCTGATCATATGTAATGCCAGTTGCGCTCTGCCAACGGCAAAGGCCGGTATAAGAACAATTCCGCCCCGCCTGGCGGTTTTGTTAATGATCTGGGCCAGTGTCGACAGCGTATCTGTTTCTGCATGCAGGCGGTTACCGTAAGTCGATTCCAGCACCAGGTAGTCGGCCCGGGGCATTGGATCCGGCGGATACATGATCGGGTCGTCGGCACGGCCAAGGTCACCGCTGAAGCAAAGGAGATGACGCCCGTTAAAGACTTCCAGGGTACAGGCTCCCAGGATATGGCCTGCCCGCCTTAGCCGCAGGGTTAACCCGTTACCAATATCATTGATGCTATCCAGAGGCAGGGGACGAAACAGCTTTAAGGCACGGCGTGCGTCTTCTTCCGTATACAGGGGGAGGGCGGGGCGATGTTTGGAAAAACCATGCTTGTTGGCAAAGCGGGCATCTTCTTCCTGAAGGTAACCGGCATCGGGGAGCAGCACACGGCACAGGTCCCGGGTTCCCTGGCTGCAGTAGACCGGACCGTCGTAGCCCTGGCGTACCAGCGCTGGCAGATAGCCGCTGTGATCAATATGTGCGTGGGTCAGGACGATGGCGTCTATTTCATCGGCAGGTATGGGTAATGGCTGCCAGTTTCGACGACGGTAGTCTTTAAGTCCCTGGTAAAGTCCGCAGTCGACCAGTAGTCGGAAACAGTGGAATGTCAGTAAATACTTGGAACCGGTAACAGTGCCGGCAGCGCCCAGAAATGACAGTTGCATGCGTGTTTCTTCCCCCGTTTGTAAACGATCAGGGTGTTCTTCCTGCTTATACTATGTCTCTCGGCACGGGCAATTATTGATCTGTATCGGTCAGCGGTGGTCTTCCTCACAAGACCGCGGCCTGATGTTCGTATTGCAAACAATACGCTACACAAAGGGATTGGTGGTAATCGGTGATTTCTGATAAACATCGAACCGACAGCAACGGGATAATCTCAGGTGGTGGCCCCATGGAAAAGCTGGTTAAAGATTTCATGATGTTGTGGTCGACGATTGATCCGGTAGGGACGCTGGCGCTGTTTACCGGACTCACCGCGCGGCTGTCAGCACAGCAGCGGCGAAAAACGGCCATCAAAGCGACGCTGTATGCCAGCATGGTGCTGATTGCGGCACTCATTCTTGGCCAGCTGATATTGACGGCCATGGATATCAAGCTGATTTCGTTACAACTGGCCGGTGGCGTCATCCTGTTTCTGTTTGGTCTGCAGATGATCTTTTCTACGCACATCCAGGAATCCGGTGAAACAGAACCCGGGCATGATCTTGCTGTCTTTCCGTTGGCGGTACCTTCCATCGCGAGCCCCGGGGCGATCATGGCCGTCATTACGTTAACGGATAACCATGTAAAAACGCTTTATGAGCAGACGGCAACCGCGGCGGTCCTTATGCTGGTGTTACTCGTGACTTGTGGATTGATGCTCATGGCTGACCGCATTTTCAAGGTGATTGGTCATAACGGTTCAGCGATCATTGTCCGGATCATGGGTATGATACTGGCGGCACTCTCCGTAGAGCTGATTATGACGGCGATTGGTGTTGCGCCCTGGATGAGTGCCTGATGGATAGCACAGTCCGCAAAAAACAGGCAGAATGAGCACGCGAATGCCTGGAGAATAATAATAATGAAACTATTCAGCCGAGTCAGCGCTGTATTTTGCGTTCTGTATTTTCTAACCGCCTGCAGTTCCTGGGACCGGACGTTCGGGGCTTACCTGAAACCGGTTGAGGGGCCATTGTATGAGGCGAAGATCGATACTGACCTCGATAATGCCCGGGTGATTATCTATCGCCCATACAGTGAATGGGCGGAGGAAGAACTGGAAGCGCCAACGGTTTATGTTAACGGCGAGCCTGTTGTCAATATCAGTAGTAACGGGTACCAGCTGCTTGAGCTGACCCCGGGGCAATATCAGTTCTTGCTCAAGCGGCCATTCTTTGGCCTGGATCTGTTTTTCCTTGAAGACTCTTTTCTGGCAGAGCAGCCAATCAATTTTAATCGTATCGCCAGTTTTTCTCTGGATGTTGCCGGAGGCGCTACCTATTACCTGCGTTATGCCGAGTTAACATCGCCCAGGCTGGATCCGGCTGCAGGCGAGATGCCCCTGGGTGATGGCCCCATGCAGTTTGTCTCCCTTTCTTCCGCACAGGCAGAACTGGAACAAACCCGGCAGTTGAATCCTGCTGTAACCTTGTCTGCACCGGTTCAGGAGCCAGTGACACACGTCGCTGAAAAGACATCGTGGTGGTGGTTTTAGTGGCGAGGCATTGGGTGGCCAGCCAGGAGAGGCTGGCCATTGTCCACTGACGTTTACTCAAACTGGCTGAAGTCGGCAGGGCGTTTCTGCATAAAGGCCATCATGGCTTCCCTGGCTTCAGGGGAGGCAAGGCGTTCCACGAAAGCGGCCCCTTCACGGGCGATTTGACGTGAGACCTGTTCTTCCAGCGGCTCTTTCATGAGTTGCTTGGCCATCCGGATAGCGGCGGGGGGTAAGGCGGCTATTTTCCTTGCCTTGGCCAGCGCCTTGTCCTGGTAATCCTCCCCGAATACCGCGTTGGCAATGCCTGCACTGACGGCTTCTTCAGCACTCATGGTGTCACCCAGTAACAGCAGTTCTGTCGCCCGGCGGTGGCCGACCAGGGCGGGCACCAGCAGGCTGGATGCGTATTCCGGGCAGAGCCCGAGTTTGACAAACGGCATTTGCAGTTTTGCATCAGGGCCTACATAGACGAGATCACAATGCAGTAGCAGTGTGGCGCCGATACCGACGGCTGGCCCGTTGGCTGCTGCTATAACCGGCTTGCGGCACTGCTGCAGTGTTCGCATGAAACGAAATACCGGGCTGTCAGGCCCTGAAGGGGGATGGGACAGGAAATCCTGCACATCGTTTCCGCTGGTAAAGCAGGCGTCAGTGCCCGTGATAAAGATGGCGCGTATTTCACTTTGGTCATCAGCCTGCTGCAGGGCTTCAGTCAGCGCATCATACATGGTGTGAGTCAGCGCGTTTTTACGTTCCGGTCGAACGATCCGGATCTGAAGGATGCGTTCGGATAGGGTCGTTTGAATGGAATCTGTCATGTTCAGGCACCTGCCCTGTTATCGTCATTTTGTCAGTGGGCCCGGGCATTATGTCATACCCTGTAGAGGCACGATATGACTACTCTGCTTTAGTATTAATTGGGAATAATGGCATGGCTTGCGTAAGTTTCATGTTTAACAGTGGTAGGCTGGTGGTACATATTCTTGCAGGAATGCTGGTGGTTATGCCGGTACTGTCTGCCTGTAGTATGCATAGGAGTGAGGATCATTCTTTGCAAAGGACTGCGTTAGATGATTATATCCAGCAACCCGATCCCAGCTGGGAATGGACGCTGGAAGGTGAAGTGTGGCAAACGGTTGCACAGGCCTCAAACCCCCGGGTGAAACGTTACCAGGTCAGCATGGTTTCCCAGACCTGGAAAGCAGCGATCAAACATGGGGTGTCAGACCCGGCATGGCGTCATCGGCTTGTCATTTACCGTCCGGAAGTGGTTCGTTCAAACAAGGCTTTTCTGTTTATTGATGGGGGAACCCGTTACCCGAGTCAACCGGAAGTGGGCGACGCAACCTACGATATTTTTAACCAGGTCGATTTTGCCAGCATTGCCGCCAAAACGGGGGCTGTAGTGGTTGATTTAAAGGATGTTCCCAACCAGTACCTGCGTTTTTCCGATGGCAAAGCACGAAAAGAAGACGATCTCATCGCCTGGACCTGGTATCACTATTTGCAGGATCCGGATGCCAATGAAGCCTTGCCGCTACAGTTTCCCATGGTCAAATCGGCTGTTCGGGCAATGGATACGGTACAGGCCGTTTTATCCTATAAAGGCGTCAGCGTGGATTATTTTGTTCTGGCAGGTGCTTCCAAGCGCGGTTGGACTGCCTGGCTGACCGCTGCGGTCGATAACCGGACAGATTCACTCATACCAGTGGTCATTGATATCCTCAAGGGGGAGGCTTTCATTGATCATGTTTACAAGGCGCACCAGGGGCCGATACCGGCACTGAGTGATTATTACGCGCCGGAACATGATGTGATTGCCTATGCACATACACCGGAGATGCGGCGTCTCTTGATGCTGGTGGATCCATTCCGTTACCGGGAACGTCTGAACATGCCGAAATACATTGTGACGGCATCGGGCGATGATTTTTTTCCACCGGATTCCGCCCGGCTTTACCTGAATGAATTATTGGGACCGACCTGGATGCGCACGTTTCCCAATAGCAGGCATTACGTTTTCAGGGATCCGGGCGGGATGGCAAGGGCAACCGAGACCTTTGAAGCGTTTTTAGGGGCAAGGGTCGAAAACCGGGTTTTACCCAATGTCAATTGGCAGCTGTCAGCGCCAGGCCGTTTGTCTGCCACGATGGATCATTGTCCTAAACGCGCCACATTATGGCAGGTCACCAACCCTGATGCCCGGGATTTCCGGATGACGGCGCTCACGCCCAATGGCCTGCAGTACTACCCGGCTGACGTGCCTGTTCATCATGGCACACCCTGCCAGTTTGCCATTGATATTGATACCCCCCCAACCGGCTGGACAGCATGGTTTGTTGAACTTGCCTTTGATAATGCCCCGTACCCGGATATCGTTCTGACCTCACAAGTCTCGGTCATCCCTGATCTGTATCCTGATTCATGCTATACGAGCAAGGATCAGTCAGAAGAGTGCATGACAAAAGGTTGAGCATTCACCCGTGACCTGGCGATGCCCCTGCCAATGAGGTGTCGTTGTACGGAAAGAACGGTTTCTGCATTGCCCATGAGCAGGATGTTTGCCTGTTGGAAGCGACGATCCGCGAGCAGTTCATCAATGGTGTTGGTCGTATTTTGGCTGGTTGTCTGTATAAATTCCGAGGTCGGGAAAGGGTAATCCTGAAGGTAAAACGATTCGGGCGTATCTGTTTCAGTGTGGAGTAATGTGGCAATGGTGGCCTGGGGGGACAGGGTGAGCACATCCCGTGTAATGGCCATCGCGCAGCCAATACCGACGCCGCTACCCAGGATAATCATGGGGCCACTATGGTGTTCGGGCTGGTAATAGCATGAACCGGCCAATTCGCTTAATGTGACTTTGGTGCCGATATCGGCTTCATCAAACAGCCAGCTGCCCATATGGCTCCCGGCACGTCGTTCAATATGAATCAGCAACTCGCTATCCTGCCCAGGTTGGGACAAGAGGCAGAAGCGTCGGCTACTGGTTGGATTGCGCCAAATGAGAATATGTTGCCCCGGCCGATAGTCCAGGGGCATCCTGGGAGCCAGCCGCATGGCGAGTAATGTGGCGGAAAGGAAACGTTTCTCCGTGACCAGGGCGGGTTGTGGCTGAAGGTGGCGTTCAGGCAGGCGAACCGTTATGTCGTTGGCCGGGAAGCACTGACAGGCCAGGAAAAAACCACTGTTAATCTGATCCTGCGATAATCCGGGGGAGGCTTCGCCGGGAACTTCCCCCTGCGTTGCCTGCATAAGGCAGGAGTGACACAGGCCAGCGCGACAAGACCATGGCACCCGGCAATGGTTTGCCAGCAGGGTGTCAAGGAGCGATTCTCCGGGGGCTGCGGCATAGCTTTGGTTGCCGAAATGGATTTTTGCCATTGTGGCTCTTAACGAGACTTATTTGCCAAACTGGTTTGAGTGTAACCGAGATACCGGGGATAAAGCACCTCTAAAAGGCGCCGAATCACTGTCTGTGTGGATAGTGATATACTGCACCGGCAAATTCACAATAATGTATTACCGTGTCCAGCCATGGCGAAGGTCTGCCCATTGGAGAGTGAGCAGATGTGCCAGTCAAAGGAGTCCGGAAAGCGATGACCGTCATACGAGAAGAAGACTTTGTGCAGAGTATTGCCGATGCCCTGCAGTTCATTTCCTACTATCATCCCGTTGATTTTATCAAGGCTGTGCATGAGGCGTATGAAAAGGAGCAGTCCCAGGCTGCCAGGGATGCCATGGCGCAGATCCTGATTAATTCCCGTATGTGTGCAACCGGTCGGCGACCGATCTGCCAGGATACGGGGATTGTCACGGTATTTCTCAAGATTGGCATGGATGTACGCTTTGAGACAAAGCTGGGTGTGGAAGACCTGGTCAATGAAGGTGTGCGGCGGGCCTATACGCACCCGGATAACGTATTGCGTGCTTCCATTCTTGCTGACCCGGCTGGCAAGCGCCAGAACACCAGGGACAATACCCCTGCCGTTATTCATACCAGCCTGGTGCCCGGAGACAAGGTAGAGGTCCAGGTTGCAGCCAAAGGTGGCGGCTCCGAGAACAAATCCAAACTGGCCATGCTGAATCCGTCGGATGATATTGTTGAGTGGGTGGTCAAGACAGTGCCAACCATGGGAGCAGGCTGGTGTCCGCCCGGTATGCTGGGTATTGGTATTGGGGGTACGGCTGAAAAAGCCGCGGTATTGGCCAAGCAGTCGCTGATGGATCCTATCGATATTCATGAGTTGCGGGCGCGAGGTCCCCAGAGCAAAACGGAAGAACTCCGTCTGGAGATTTTTGAAGCCGTCAATAATCTTGGTATTGGTGCGCAGGGATTGGGTGGCCTGACTACGGTTCTTGATATCAAGATTCTGGATTATCCGACCCATGCGGCCTCCAAGCCTGTGGCCATGATTCCAAACTGCGCCGCTACCCGTCATGCGCACTTTACACTCGATGGCACCGGTCCTGCGGTATTGACACCGCCATCTATGGACGACTACCCGGATATTACCTGGGAGGTTGGCGATAGTGTTCGTCGGGTCAACCTGGACACGATAACCGCAGAAGATGTGAGGGAGTGGCAACCCGGGGAAACGGTGTTGCTTTCAGGCAAGATGCTGACTGGCCGTGATGCTGCCCACAAGCGTATGGTTGATATGCTTGCCAAAGGTGAAACGTTGCCCGTGGATCTGAAAAACCGTTTCATTTATTACGTGGGTCCGGTTGATCCTGTGCGTGATGAGGTGGTGGGACCGGCGGGCCCGACGACGTCTACCCGGATGGACAAGTTCACCCGAACCATGCTGGAGCAGACGGGGTTGATCGGCATGATTGGTAAAGCAGAGCGCGGACCCGCGGCGATTGAGGCAATCAGGGATAATCAGGCCGTTTACCTGATGGCTGTAGGCGGAGCCGCCTATCTCGTGGCCCAGGCGGTTAAAAAAGCCGAGGTGGTGGCGTTTGACGATCTTGGGATGGAAGCCATCTATGAGTTTGATATAGCCGATATGCCTGTGACAGTTGCCGTTGATAGCAAGGGAACGTCTGTACACCAGACAGGACCAGAAGAGTGGCGTGCCAAAATAGCGGAATTCGAGCCGGTGAAAATACGCTGATTGTGTAAGGGAGGGGGCTTTATAGCCCCCTTGTCTTTTTTAGGGCAAGCCTTGGTTGTCTATCAGTGTTTACTGATCTCCTTGAGAAAGTCTGCTACTTCTGATGTGAAATAATGACATGCTCGCAGGAAATACCTGAAAGACATTCAAAAACGGATGTTTGACATAGGATGCGGGCATGGCGAGGCGTGGAAGAAACATTCAAACCTGGCTGTAACAAAGCAAACCCCTGCTTAAAGAAAACGATTCACAACACAGTGTGTATCGCGGTTGAGATCGTTCAAATCAAGCAGGGTAAAGACTGCAGCTGAGCCAAAATCGGGATCCCAACTGGGTTCACCGCAGACCTTGGCGCCTAAACGGAGGCAAAACTTGAGGAACGGCGGTATGCAGGTGACCACATTTTCTGGCAGGTCAATTTGGGGCAATGGTACCAGCGGTGTGGCTTGAATACGGCGGGTATCAAGGTGGTTTGCGCGAATAGTCCGCATGGTTGCTTCAGCCTGTATTCCCCCATCCAGCATGCTGATGCTGGCCATGCCTATCAGGAATCGAACATCAGTGTCGGCCGTGAGTACTTTAGAGAGTGCCTCCCAGAGACTGAGTATGACCCCCCTGTTTCGGTAATCTTCATGTATGCAGACTCTGCCCAGTTCCAGGATGGGTGCGGGTAAATCGCTAAGGCCGGGAAGAATAAACTCACTTTCGCTGTAAAAAGAGCCAAGTAGCCTGGCTTTTTCCTCCGTGAGTAGACGGGTTGTGGCAACGGTTTGATTATTAGTGCGATCCTTCACGATAATGTGGCGACAGAGCGGATCGAAGACATCATAGTCCAACCCGTTTTCGCAATTGGGAAATCGTGAACCATAGGTCTGAGTAAAAACCCTGTGCCTTAATCTCATAATGGCTTCAATGTCGTCACGATTGATAGCCATTCTTGCTTCAAAGGGTGACCTGTTTCTACTTCTGCTTGTTTTGGCATTTGTTGGCATCGAGGTTTACCTGTCTGTCATGACTGCTCAGAGATAATGAATAAAAAGCATCGGGTTGCTCTGCCGCTCTGATACTGGCAGCCATTCGTCATCATGTTTTGAGGGGGTAAAAATCATTGCTTCCTCTCATGGCGTTATATGGTTATGCAAAAAAAAGACCCGCACAGCCATCAGTAATGCTGGTGTCACACAAGGATAGACATATGCTTGAAAGGCGCTCCATTAATTACCGGATTTTATTTATAAGCGTCAGTGAGTATCCGACATTCGGTTTGGCGAAAAAATTATAAAAGAGGGGACGTTCAAATCCAGATGCATTATTTCGAATGTGTTGAAGATTGAATTTTTCAAGCTTTATCTGATGAAGGTTTTAATTGGTATGTTTACTAATGTTAACTGGAAAGGGGGAGTTGGTCTGTTAGTGTAATTTAATGTAACTGAATGGTTTGCGTTTTTGGTTGTTCTGATAAATGTTTTTTCGAAAGGGCTGGTTTCAGGGCGTAATAGAGCGTCCTTTGCAAACGTGTTGCCTGTTGTTGAGTAAAGCTGCTGAGTAAAATTATTTTGTCGTTTATGAAAAAGAATGCATAGGTCTGTTTAGTGAATTGTCAGGGTTTTTGAATCTGATGACAAATGCTGTTTTAGTTAATAACAAAGCTTGAATCTAATTGTTGATTGAGTGTCATTTTTAATAGTGCTGATGCTTATTGTGTTGGTCTTGTTGAAGTTGTTTCAATGAGTTAACTGTAGTGTCAGGTTGTGTTTATGTATTTTTACTAAAGGAGTTCATTATGCAAAGAGCATCCAAAGCATCCGGAGTATCCCCGTCACCCACCGGTTCGCCTTCCTCAACAGAAAAATCAACGCAGCAGGAAAAAGATATTTCGAAAATGAAAAGAGAAAAGCTTGGTCAAAAGCTGCTTAAGTCTCTGGATGAGCGCAATATTAAATTAGAAAAAGTTAATGCCCTTATTGTTGGTGCGGATTTAGGTCAAACAGGACGTGACGGTGAAAGTGCATTGCATAAAGCGTGTGAACTTGGTCACTTTGAACTTGTTAAAGCTTTGGTTGAGCATGGGGCGGAGGTGAACGCTGCCACAAAGAAAGGCACAAAGAAAGGTTGGACTCCGTTGTATAATGCTATTCACGCAGGAAAAGGTTCTAAAGAAGAAGGTGAACAGTTAAAAATTGTCAACTATCTCGTGAGTAAGGGAGCAGATATTGATCCTGGTGAGCGTACTGTCGATTTAACGCCTCTCCATTTGGCTCTTATTGAACAACGTCCTCAAATAGCGGAAGTTTTGTTAAAAGACTCTGCTGTATTGGATCGCCGAATGAAAAATGGTGAAGTGGCTTTGCATTTGGCAATTAATGGTGGTTATACCAAGATAGCTTTGTTGATTATACAATATACGTCTTCTCTAGATGCAACTGATAAAAGCGGATATACACCGCTGCATTTGGCAATTAAAAAAGGGTATTCTGACGTGGCCATTGCACTGATCAAACGCTGTCCCGATTTCTCGATTAAAACACCTGAGGGAAAGGCTGCATTGCATTTGGCTATAGAGAAACAACAGCTTGAAGTTGTACAAACTCTATTGGCTTATTATGCAGATCCGAAAGCTGAAATGACCAATGGTAGAACACCATTGCAGATGGCTATCGATTTAGATAACGAGGATATTGCCGTTGCTCTGATTCAGACGATTAAGAATGGCGCCGAATTGGATAAGGTAGATAGTGAAGGACGCAGGCCACTTCAGCTGGCGATAATGAAAAAACAGACAGAAGTTGTCAAACAACTACTTTATTACAAAGCAGATCCGAAAGCTGAAATGGCCGATGGCAGAACAACCCCATTGCAGATGGCTATCGATTTAGATGTCGAGGATATTGCCGTTGCACTGATTCAGAATGGCGCCGAAGTGAATAAGGTAGATAAAAAACAACGCAGGCCACTTCAGCTGGCGATAATGAAAAAACAGACAGAAGTTGTCAAACAACTACTTTATTACGAAGCAGATCCGAAAGCTGAAATGACCGATGGCAGAACCCCATTACAGATGGCTATCGATTTAGATGTCGAGGATATTGCCGTTGCTCTGATTAAGAAGATTTACTATGGCACCGAATTGGATAAGGCAGATAGTAACAGGCGCAGGCCGCTTCAGTTGGCGATAATGAAAAAACAACTAGAAGTTGTAAAAACACTACTTGATTACTCTGTGGATCCGAATGCTGAAATGAACGATGGCAGAACCCCATTGCGGATGGCTATCGATTTAGGCGTTGAGGATATTGCCGTTGCTCTGATTAAGAAACGGGCTGATGTGAAGGAAGAAGATAGAGAAGGGCCAAAGCCACTTCATCTGGCGATAATGAAAAAACAACTAGAAGTTGCAAAAGCACTACTTGATTACTATGCGAATCCGAATGCTGAAATGACCGATGGCAGAAGCCCATTGCAGATGGCTATTGATTCAGGCGTTGAGGATATTGCCGTTGCTCTGATTAATAAACGGGCTGATTTGAATAAAGAAGATGATGAAGGCCGCAAACCACTTCAGTTAGCGATAATGAAAGATCAGCCGAAAGTGGTCAAAAGCCTGCTTGATTACTCTGTGGATCCGAATACTGCAATGACAGATGGCAGAAGCCCATTGCAGCTGGCTATGGATTCAGGCGTTGAGGATATTGCTGTCACGCTAATTAAAAATAACGCTGATTTGAATAAAGAGGATGGTGAAGGCCGCAAACCACTTCAGATTGCGACAACAATGAAAGCGATGCACAAAGTCATTGACATACTGCCTCAAAAGGGAGCGAATGTAGATGAAATCGATACGGAAGGAAAAACAGCATTACACAGAGCTAGTGAGAAGTGCGATTTTGAAGCAGTTAAAATACTTTTAGCCAATAAGGCGAATCCTGACGTGTGCGACAGTGAAGGACTCACTGTAGTAGAAAGAATTAGAACAATAAGACGCCTGCCTGCAGGAGCAGATCAAGTAATATGGAAAGTGATTGGGCTCAGTGATAAATCTGCGAATTCTCCTAGTTTCGGAGCGGACAGGGATACTCCACTGAACTTTGCTATCAAGAAGTTGAAGGCGAAAGATTTGGTCAATGAATTAATGGCAGGCGGACGTGTTGATGTAACGATTAAATCAGCAGATGAGAAAACACCGTTATTTCTGGCTATAGAGAATGGCTTGGAGGACGTTGCCGTCATGTTGGCAAAGAAAAAACTTTGTATCAATGAGCCAGATAAACAGGGCCGGTTGCCATTGCACGAAGCGATTAAGAGAGAGTGGTCTGAAGTTGCCTTGTTACTTCTCAAAAACGGGGCTAACCCTATGGCTAAGGCAGAAGATAGAACGCCGTTGATTTTGGCTGCAAAGCATGGTGTGCCGGATGTTGCTATCTGGCTGGCTGAGGGAGGGCATGGTGTCAATGAACAAGACCCTGATGGCCGGACACCATTGGTTGAAGCATTCTTCGCTAAAAAAGGGTTTATGAACCATGTAATTGCAACTACGTTGCTCCGGTGCGGTGCCGATCCAACGATTGGGAAGGGCGCCTCGCAACCGTTTATTCATTGGGTGCTGAGAGGAAGATCTTATCGACCAGAACTTCTGCAGTTATTACTTAAAGCCAAGGCTCCTGTGAATTTTATTGAGCAAGATGCTTCCGGCAAATATACACCATTACAACTTGCCTGTATAAAAAACAATCTTGATGCAGTAGAACAACTTCTGAAATATGGCGCGGAACCTAATACCCCCAACATAATAAGCAAGCGTATGGCATTGCATTATGCCGCTGAATTTGCAGCTGAGGAGATCTTGAAAACCCTGTTGGAAATAGAAAATATCAAAGTTAATAGTCAGGATGAAGACGGCAATACAGCACTTCACTGTGCAATTAAGAAAGCCCGGTGTGTGGCTATCAGGCAATTGATGCTTAAAAACGCGAGTCTTGAGTTGGCAAACAAGGAAGGAATGACATGCATTCAGCTGGCTGGAGAGCTTCAGCGAGCGGATGTTATCAAAGTCTTTGAAGAGTTTGGTCACACTGTAGAGAGCGTTCCGGCTGCTTCTGCTGAAGTCCATGCGTCTGGTGGTGAGAAATCATCTGCAGCTAAAAAAGAATCGCTAGGAGACAGGATAAGAAGATCTATGCGCTTAAAATCAAAACCTGAAACGACAAGTAAGGCAGCTGCAGCAGAAGCTTCGTCCTTGCCAGGGGCAAGTGCCACGCCGGAGAGCAAAGGAGCATCTGCTTCTGGTGATAAGTCTGGAAAGGAAGATGTTAAGGCTGTCAGGAAAAAGTCGACGAAACTTAGTCGTTCATCCAAAAAAGAGGGTGATGACCAGGGGAAGCAACATCCTGAACAGTTGGAAATGGAACCCCGACATCAGCCTGGAACATCAAGTCAGGGTGACAAGTAAAAGGACATTGATGTTCCTGTAGTGTGGAGGCGCATCGCCTGTTGAACAGGATGTCTCTGCGAATGGCATGAAACCGGATAAT
The DNA here is from genome assembly GCF_057552235.1 of Kistimonas ophiarachnellae. Classification (NCBI taxonomy): domain Bacteria; kingdom Pseudomonadati; phylum Pseudomonadota; class Gammaproteobacteria; order Oceanospirillales; family Endozoicomonadaceae; genus Kistimonas; species Kistimonas ophiarachnellae. The sequence goes on from NZ_BAAJPA010000008.1 coordinate 166,409, forward strand.
GATTGCTACTTGGGATAAAGCCGGTTTGACTTGTTATCATTGGGATTGCCGGCCATATGACAGCATTACCTGCTGTCATATGGCCGGACTTGATAGCCAGGGACACGCTTTGGCGTTAAAGCATGTAGAACTGCTGGCGTGGCTTAGAGTTGCCGGATAGTCTCCATTTGTTCTACCAGCTTCGCCCTGGCTGATTCCGCTTCTGCCAGCTTGGCCTTTTCTTTCTCAACCACATCAGCAGGCGCCTTGCTGACAAATTTTTCATTGCCGAGCTTGCCGGCCAGTCGAGCAGCTTCTTTCTGCAGGCGATCCACTTCCTTGGTCAGACGCGCCAGCTCTGCTTCCTTGTCAATCAGGTCAGCCATCGGCACCAGGACTTCCATCGTACCGACCAGCTGGGTCGCGGACATGGGGGCGGTTTCCGAGGCGTCGAGAGCGCGAATATCGCTCAGCTTGGCCAGTTTCTTGAGGTAGGAATGGTTTTCTGCCAACCGTGCCTTGTCTTCTTCGGTACAGTTTCTCAGCAGAACATCCAGTGCTTTACCCGGTGCGATATTCATTTCACCACGGATATTGCGGATGCCGTCAATCACGCCCTTGAGCCATTCAATATCCTGGTCAGCCTGGGGATCAATCCTGGTTTCATCCGGCGCGGGGAATGCCTGCAACATGATGGTGTCGCCATCCTGACCCGCCAATGCCTTCACTTTCTGCCAGATCTCTTCCGTGATGTAAGGCATGAAGGGGTGCGCCATGCGGAGAATGGTTTCCAGTACGCGAACCAGTGTACGACGGGTGCCGCGCTTACGTGCATCTGACGCGCCTTCATCCCACAGAACCGGTTTGGACAGTTCCAGGTACCAGTCACAGTATTCGTTCCAGACAAATTCATACAATGCCTGGGAAGCGTGATCCAGGCGGAAAGACTCGATCGCTTCGGCAACGGTTTTTTCCGTTTGCTGCAAACGGGAGATGATCCAGCGGTCTGCCAGGCTCAATTCCACCTCTCCACCGTTCTGGCCACAGTCTTCACCTTCGGTATTCATCAGGACATACCGGGTAGCATTCCAGATCTTGTTGCAGAAGTTCCGGTAACCTTCGATCCGGCCCATGTCGAACTTGATGTCACGTCCGGTGGAGGCCAGGGAGTAGAAGGTGTAGCGCAGGGCATCGGTTCCGAAGGCGGCGATACCGTCCGGGAAATGCTTGCGGGTCTGCTTTTCAATCTTGGCGGCCAGCTGGGGCTGCATCATGTTGCCCGTACGCTTTTCAACCAGGGTTTCCAGTTCAATGCCGTCAATCAGGTCCAGCGGGTCGAGCACGTTACCCTTGGACTTGGACATTTTCTGGCCTTCCTGGTCACGGACCAGACCGTGTACGTAAACGTACTTGAACGGTACCTGGGACTTGCCGTCTTCATCTTTCATGAAGTGCAGGGTCATCATGATCATCCGGGCAACCCAGAAGAAGATGATGTCAAAGCCAGTGACCAGGACGTCTGTCGGATGGAAAGTCTTCAGACGTTCTGTTGCTTCGGGCCAGCCTAGGGTGCCGAAGGTCCAGAGCGCGGAAGAAAACCAGGTGTCGAGCACATCGTCGTCCTGGCGCAGGGTGATGTCAGCAGACAGTTTATGCTTGTCGCGAATCTCGGCTTCATTGTGGCCGACATAGACATTGCCCTGCTCGTCATACCAGGCAGGAATGCGGTGGCCCCACCAGAGCTGACGGGAGATACACCAGTCCTGGATGTCACGCATCCAGGCGTAGTACATGTTTTCGTACTGCTTGGGAACGAACTGGATCTCACCGTCTTCAACGGCCTTGATTGCCGGTTCTGCCAGCGGCTTGGCGCGGACAAACCACTGGTCAGTCAGCAGCGGTTCAATGATGACGCCGGAACGGTCGCCATAGGGAACGGTCAGGTCATGGTCCTTGATGTCGTCCAGCAAACCAGCAGCGTCCAGATCAGCCAGAATCTGCTTGCGGGCTGCAAAGCGCTCCATGCCCCGGTACGTTTCAGGGATGAAAGTGTCGATGCTGTCGTTTGGCGTGCCGTCCATGTTGAAGGCATCGGCCTTATCGCTGATGTCGCCGTTGAGCGTCATCACGTTGATCATGGGCAGGTTGCAGCGCTTGCCGACTTCGTAGTCGTTGAAGTCGTGGGCAGGGGTAATTTTTACGCAGCCAGTGCCTTTTTCCATATCGGCGTGTTCATCACCGACGATCGGAATACGACGGTTGACCAGTGGCAGGATGATCTCCTTGCCGATCAGCATCTTGTAGCGCGGGTCTTCCGGGTTTACGGCAACGCCGGTATCACCCAGCATGGTTTCCGGACGGGTGGTGGCGACAACAATGTAGTCTTTGCCTTCGCTGGTGGTTTCGCCATCGGCCAGCGGATAGCGCAGGTGCCACATATGGCCTTTGACGTCTTTGTTTTCGACTTCAAGGTCAGAGATGGCGGTATGCAGTTTCGGATCCCAGTTGACCAGTCGCTTGCCGCGGTAGATCAGGCCGTCTTCGTGCAGCCGGATAAAGACTTCCTGTACCGCTTTGTAGAAGCCATCATCCATGGTGAAACGCTCGGTTGCCCAGTCGACCGAGGCGCCAAGGCGACGCAGCTGGCGGGTGATGGTGCCGCCGGATTCGTTCTTCCATTCCCAGACTTTATCCAGGAACTGTTCGCGGCCCAGGTCGTGACGGCTCTGGCCGGTTTCGACGGCCAGCTTGCGCTCGACCAGCATCTGGGTAGCAATGCCGGCATGGTCGGTGCCCACCTGCCAGAGGGTGTTGTTGCCCTTCATGCGGTGGTAACGGATCAGGGCATCCATGATGGAGTCCTGGAAGGCATGGCCCATGTGCAGGCTGCCGGTGACATTGGGCGGGGGGATCATGATGGTGTAGGACTGACCTTCGCCGGTCGGGGCGAAGTAACCGTTGTCTTCCCAAGTCTGATACCAGGAACGCTCAATGGCGTGGGGGTTGTAGGTCTTCTCCATAGCGGGGATAAAACTGCCTGTCGGAGGTTAAAAGGATGAGATTATATGCGGCGTATCATACTTTATCATGCCTTTATGTCGACAGGGCAGGAATATAGTCGGGCGGGGCAAATCTGGGGCATTCAGTGACGTGTTACGTTAGAGAGCCATCATAAGCTGTATTGATCAAGGTGGCCTGTTGAAACACGTCGGCCTGGCCTTAATCAATACGGCTTCTGATGTGCTCGCTTTATGCTTCTAACGTCAATGATGTGATGCTGTTATCGTCAATCATCCTCCCCTGATAGCTTAATTGACGTTGTAGACTCCTGTGGTTGTACGGTGTAACCGTCGCCTGTCTCTTCATAGATGAATGAGTGTGCATAGGCTTCAGATGGGCCATCCGTGCCTTGTGCGTCATCGCGTTCAGTGAGTGCTTGTCCGTGGTGTTGTGCTTCGCCGGCTTCTTTAGTCTTAACGGCTGTACTGTCCTTGTCAGATGCATCTGACCCTTTGTTGCTATCCTGCTCATGCACTTCAACCGTTGATTGCATGGATAACGCAGAAACTGTCAACGTGCCGTCCACCTGGGGTTTTCTAATAAAATTACGCCATACGGTGGGTGTTTGCGTGTGTGGGCAGGCAATGACCCGACCGTCATCGCTGATGGTCATGGCGCCTCCCAGGTTGTTGTGGAGACGGTCATCGTTCCAGTCCCACTTCTGGTTCGCAGCATGTGAGCAGGGGTGTATGGTTAAGGTTTCATGTCCTTCCCGCGTCAGGCAGCGGTCGGGGGCGAGAAACGACTTGTAACGTAATTCTGAGTCCATTCCCCAGATCTGGTTTTGCTCGAATGTACATTCAGCAATACCAACCTTGCTGCCCACGACCGGGTTACTGTCGATGACTTCCAGGCAAAGGCCATTGGCGCTGGATTCTTTATAGGCCTCCAGCGAGGTGGGAATTTCGGCATTAAAAAATGTCGCACCCCAGTTAACCGTGAGATGTTGGCGGAAACTGTATTTGGTACCTTTCATACCCCATGGCGTGTAGTGCTGGAACAAAAAGGCATACTGAACCCTGCCACCGAGAGCGACGGGTTTGATGGCGCTTTCAAACTCGATGACAGAGATGTCGGTCTTGTCTGCGGGTACCTGGAAGGTGGCAGAGAAGCCTGGTGTAAAACTCGAGTAAGCGGCCGCGGAAAACGCGACATCATCATAAAACCAGTCCTGACACCAGAGTTCACAGGTACGCTGTGTACGCCAGTGCTTGGCGTATTTGTCGAATTCGCGGCTCCAGATCCAGGCCGCTTTATCCGTGATGCCCGCACGTGACAGGTTAATCAGCTCATATTCATGGTTGTTATAGCTGATGGCTCGCTCACTGGTGTAGGTGAATGAGAGGCCTGGCGTAATACCAGAGAACCCGAGAGGGTTGGTGCCAGAGAGGTTGGCCGGGTTAAACAGGGTAGGGCCACCGCTGACACCGACCTGGAGGCCCACAGTGTGCATAATTTGTGATTCTTTCGGATGGTTGCTGGGAATCGTATTAAACAGGTGGACATCAGGATCCCTGGACTGGATCGTGACGTAGTAACTGTCAGCAACGGGGCCAAACCAGGTTTCCCTGTTGGCCCAGCTCTGGAACCATCCGTGCTTATGGGAAGGTTGATCAATCAGGTGCCAGCCAGCCCCGCCATTGGATGAAGGGTCAACCGTAATCCGTATGTATTTGGCATCGTCTGCGCCGCCGCTGACGGTCGCCACTGATCGAATCAAGTCCACGGTGTAGAACATGGAAACACTGGCGCCCCTGTTGCAGGGGTCGATCATTTCGTCCTCCCAATACCAGCTGCCAGTCGTGCCATTGCCGTGAAAATCCGCCCCCACCATGCAGGGGAAACCGGTGTAGCGAAGCTCTACGGGAATCGAAACCTCCGGCCGGTAATACTGGTCTCTCCCCTTGTCACGTGATGTACGGCCCTGTTTCCAGGTGGTCACCATCGTATGGGTTTCCGTAGCCAGTTGTTCAATCTCATGGCTGGTAAGGCGATCGGGTGTTTCTGTGTAAGTCATCAGCTCCTTGTATTCGGGGGTACCGTCAGGGGTTTTCCGGAGCATGACAATAGTGCTGTCAAAACCAATTCCGCCGAGAAGGGCGCTTAATGCCTGGGCATCCGATTGATGGGGCTGCTCTGAATTATCAATGATGACCGTGTGTCCATTGGATAATGCTTGCTGTAGATCGTTGATCTGCGATGCCGTCAATGATGAGCGGGCATTGACCGTGTGCAGGTTCAGAGGGAGCCGGTGAGTATTTCGTTTGTCGTTTTTTGTTTTGAATTGATTTTGTAGCTCAGTAGCATACTGGGTGGGTTCACCATACGTATGGATGCGTGTCATTCCCAGGTACTTTGATTCAAACGCCTGGTTGATTATTGGTGTCTCTGAAAAAGCCGTCAATGCGATAAATAATGGTAATCCAGCAACAGAAAGGTAACCCAACTGTTTTAAATGGCCATTAAGCAAGGTCATGCAAATACCCTCATTGTGACGTGTTACGTTCGTTTGTTCTCTGAATCCACAAACATAGTCCTAAGGCTGTTCTGTTTTGCCTGCTTGTGTCCTGTGTCTACGAGCCATGAAAAAAATTATGTTTTTTATAGTGTTGATTCTGTTGTGTGATTAGAGGATGCGCCAGTCGAGGTAGCGATTGATTTTTTATGAACGATTTTTAATAAGTTGTACGCTTCTATTGTTTTGGCTAATAGGATTCGATAATAGGTCATGTCATTTAAAAACCTGTTGGTGTCTTTATTGATTGCTGCTGGGAGCATTCGAAAATTCTGTTTGGCTAATCGGTATTGATTGAATGGATAAAACGTCAGATGGTGTAGGCTTTCTCAGAAAGCTGCGCCATTGCAGGGTGTTGGTGTCAGTATCGCTGATGCTCACCGAACCATCTGGCGTTGCAGTCAAGTATCCTCCGAGTTTGCTGACTAACTTGTCGTTTTGCCATTCCCACTTTTGATTGGCTGCATGGGTACACTGTTGGACAGTAAGAGAATCATTGTCTTCCCGTGTTAAACAGAGATCCTGGGCAAGGCGTGATTTATAGCGGTTATCGTTATCCATTCCCCAGATTTGGCTGGGTTGGAAGTGGCAGTGGTATAAATCTACGTGCCCTATACCTTCATCAATGTCACTTTCAGTGATATTCAGGCAAAGGCCCATTTCGCTGTTTTCTCTATAGGCTTCGATAGAGACAGGAATGTCAGGATTGAAAAGCGTGGATCCCCAGTTCACTCTCAGGTTCTGTACAAAGGTATAGGTACTCCCTTTTCGGCTCCAGGGCGCATAGTGTTGCAGCAGGAATTTGTACTGAACCCTTCCCCCAAGGGCTACGACGTTGGCGCTACCGGTGAACTTGATCGTGGATTGGTCCATCTTTTCTGCCGGAGCCCGGAATGTGGCAGAAAAGCCTGGAGAAAAGTGGGCATAAGCCGCAGGGGTAAAGGCGTTATCGTCAAAAAACGGATCACTGCACCAGAGCGAGCATATTCTGTTGGTGCGCCACCCATCACTGTATTTATCAAACTCACGGGTCCACAGCCAGGACGCGGTTGCCGTGGCATCGTCAATGGATCGATTGATAATGGCGTACTCGTAGTTATTGTAAATAACGGCACGATCGACAGTGGATCCAAATTTCAGGGGTAATCCCAGCGTGGCGTCGGCCGGTATTGAAACGCCACCTGGCAACATGACCCCAATCGCGATGGAAGGTAAGGCAACAATATGGCTGTGCTGGGGTTTGTTGTCAGGAACCGACTGGTATAGGCGTATTTCAGGGTCGCGTGATGCCAGTTTGACAGAATAATCTTCAACAATAGGGCCAAACCACTCAATTCTGTTGGTCTGGCTTTGAAACCAGAGGTTTCTGTGTGTGGGTTTATCTGAGAAGTGCCAACCTGCACCCCCATCACCTTCCGGGTTCAGTGTGATGCGGACGTATTTTGCATCTTCAGTCCCTCCCTCTTCAGTAGAAACAGAACGAATAAAATCCACCGTGTAAAACAGTGATACGCTGGCCTTGTTCTCACAGGCATCAATCGTGTCGGCATCCCAGCGGGATACGCCCGTTACGCTGTTTCCGTTATATTCTTTTCCGACCATGCAGGGAAAGCCGGTATGACGTATTTCTACATTAATGGTTGTTTCAGGACGGTAAGTGACGCTGCTGTCCCTGTAGGCGGAAGGTGTCGCTGCCCTGAATCGTTGTTTTGCTGTCCATGGCTCTAACATCCTGTAGGCCTCATCAGCCATTTTCTGGTGCCGATATTGGGTGTATTCCATCAGCGATGGCATCGGGGTGTCGGCGTTAAAAAAAGACAGTGCTTTGTATTCCGGTTTTTGACTGGCATCCTGCCGGATCATCAGTACGGGGCTACTGAAGCCGATTCCTCCAATACGGGTGCTGAAATCGCTTGTGTCATCACCGTTATTGGTACCGTCGAGGATGATGATGGCGCCCTTTGACAAGTCATTTTGTATGCTTGCCAGTGACGATTCTGACAGTGGTTCCCTGGTGTTGATATACACGACATGGTTTGGAGACGTTCTTTGCTGGCTGCCAGTGTTATTGTGTTCTGCAAACGCTGTAAGCAGGGCGGAACCGAATTCAGACAAACTGCCATATTCTGATACGAGCACGTCAGAAGAATCGGGTTGCTGGGAAAGGGGGACAATCGAATTGGCGTATGAGGCTAATGAGAGCAGGATTACAGTAGCAAAGGCGGCCTGTCTTGCAGAAGTTGTATAGGGTGTCGTTCGCTTATCGATATTGGCCATACAAAATACCTGATGGGTCAATGAATTAGAATGTCACACACTCTTTTTTGCTATTCATGTCTGCTCACTGGGACTGTCATTTTCAATTGCCTCCGGATTCATTCGTCAGGCATATTTTGGTTTTATGACATTGCATGTTTTTGATACTGATAGATGGGTTTATCAATAAATAGAAATTCCCTGAGCTTCCAGAAAACACCCTTGGATGATTTGATGTTTGTGTAGATGATTTTGATGCTTTACTCATTTAATGCAGCAAAAATGACTATTAAAATATCTGTGTCTATCGCTATAGTTTAAAAAAAAGCGATTTGCTAGTTGGTTGTTGATGTTTTTACAAAAAGCCAACAAAAGTATACGTGTAAATAAAAAAGTCAGCTGCCTTTCATTATCAGGATGATGTTTCCGGGTTTGCATTGCTGGTTTAGCCTGACATTCGATTAGCAAGAAAAGGTTGTTCGGTGATTGTCGTTGAACCGAACAACCTGATTTCACGATGTAGTATTTATGATGAACGTGGTGATTCAATGGATAATGCATCCGTAATATCCGCTTTGCGGATATGACTTTTCCAGAATGTCGCTTCAGCCTTGTTCCAGTTTGTCATGATCCTGCCATCTGCCGAGATGTTGAGATAACCGCTGATGGGATTGGATAGCGTGTTGTCACTCCATCTCCACTTCTGGGCTGCACTGCGATTACACCGGTCGAGCGAAACCGTATTGTTTTCATTGGCGCTCAGGCAATAGTTGTGTGCCAGGAAAGACCTCAATCGATGTTCTGTATCCAGCCCCCAGATTTGATTGGGGTCGAACTGGCAATGGCTGATCGTTGCGAGGTTGTCGTCATCATCAAACTCCGGGGCTGTAAGGCAGGCACCATCAGCGGTATCAATACTGGCTTCCAGAGAGATGGGTATTTCGGCGGCAAAAATACTGGAATCCCAGTCGATAGTGAGATCCTGAATCAGTTTGTGTTCCATGCCTTTACGGCTGAAGGGCGCATATTTCTGATAAAAGAACTGGTATTGAACGCGCCCTCCGAGGGCAACCGGTGTTATGGCGCTGGTGAAACGAATGGTTGAACGGCCGGATTTGTTGGCCGATACCATGAATGTGGCAGAAAAGCCCGGTGTGAAATGCGCATAGGCCGCCGGTGAGAACTCGCGGTCATCAAAAAACCAGTCGCTGCACCAGAGGGGACAGGTGTTATTGGTTCGCCAGCTGGCTGCGTACTTGTCAAATTCCCTGCTCCAGATCCAGGCGGCAGTATCGGTATCGTACGACCTTGAGAGGTTAATGACTTCGTACTCATAATTGGTGTAGGAAATGGATCGCTCGCTCTTGTAACTGTAAGAGGGTTCCAGGTCCCGAAACTGGGCTGTACGATAGGTCGGGCGTTTTCTGTTGCTGGCTTGATCAAGTAATGCTTCAAGATCAACCTCTTCCTCACTGTCATCTTCGGGTTCATGTGTGTGGCAACAGCTCCCGTCCTGTCCATGACCGGCATGCTCCAGGTGGCTGTAGTCGTCTTTGGGCCTGGAGACCTCGTCTTCCTCTTGCTCATCAGGAAGCACGCCTGTGCCTGAGATGCCGGGAGTCCCGGTGCCGGAACTGCCAGAGCCCGAGCCACTGGAACCGGACGCGCCTTGCCCTCCGCCACCGCAACAGCATCCACCCCCACCGCCCGGGCCTGCGCCGCCGCTGGGACCTGCCTGTGGCGCTTGTGCACCACCACCGTGATCGTGATGACAGCAACCACCTCCATCATCGCCACCGGCTCCACCACCTCCATCACCACCGCCTCCTCCATCTCCTGCACCTCCTCCATCTCCTGCACCTCCTCCATCCCCCGGGCCGCCAGCGGGTGCAGGGTGTGCCGGGAGGTCGAAATCGATGGCCAGCGCTACACCGATTTCAATCTTGGTGGTGTAGGTGACCTCCGAGTGCCTGGGCTGATTGTCCGGGATGGCATGGTACAGGCGCATATCTGCATCCAGGGGCTCGAGTGATACAGAATAGTTGTCAGCGATAGGGCCAAACCAGGTTTCCCGGTTGGTACGGCTTTCATACCAGGTATGATAATGCCTGGGTTGATCCACAAGATGCCATCCTGCACCCGCATTGGAGCCAGGATCCATGGTTATACGAACGTATTTGGCATTATGTGACGCCTTGCTGTTTCGATTGGAGCGGATCAGGTCAACGTTATAGAAAAAGGAAACGCTGGCACTGTTTTCACAGGCATCAACCAGCTCACCAGACCAGGCGGAATAGCCCGTGACGTTATTGCCCTCATAGCGGCTGCCGACCATGCAGGGAAAACCCAGCTGGCGAATCTCAATAGGAATCGACACCTCGGGTTTCCATACCGGTACTCTGCCTCCGGGTTTTGGGCCTGATCGATGCAGGGGACGCTTGAGCCAGGGCTGTAGCATCCGGTGGCATTCTGTGGCCAGTTGCTCTGCTTCAAATTCCAGATGCTCTGTTGTGGGCTTTGGGTTGGTTTCAATACGGCTGAACCATTCAAGTTCTTTGAATTCTGGCGATCCGTCAGGTCTTTTCCTGATCATGACAATGGTGCTGTTAAAACCGATGCCGCCAATTCTGGTACTGAGTTCTTTTATTGTGTCGGAATAATCAACGGTGCCATCTAAAATGGCTATGCCGCCAGTATTCAATGAAACTTTGATATCCCTGATCTCATCCGGATTCAATGGCACGCTGCTGTTAACATAAAGAATATTGGGGATGTTGTGATAGTCTGTCTTTCCTGCCTGAAAGTGATCTGACAGGCGTTGTCCAAAATGGGTCAATGGGCCATAGTGCGTTATTGGTATTGAAGGTAGTGATTGTCCCTGTGCGTTATAAGCATACAACAATAAAATTGCCGAGAAGAAAAATGGTAGCTTGCATAAGAGATGTTTAGAGAATAAAGGTAAATAACTGCGGGATGGCGTATGAAACTGCATTCAATATATCCTGGTTACAAGGCCATGTATCATTGATTTATTATGAGTTGTGTACGGATAAGGTAGCAGCTGATGTCATATGTGTTGTTGAACAATACCTTGGTTTGCGGTTATCCCTTAGATAACGAGGGTTGCGTGTAGCTGTTGTCTGAATTCTCAAAAAGTGTTTCACCAATAAATGAATGAGTCTTGATATAAATTACGAGTCTGGGGGCAATAAAACACAGTCTTTATTTCTTGAAGTTGTGATTTAAAGCGGTTCTATGTTTAACAGGTTGTTGAGATCTTTGGGGGCGTAGTGATAATGCCAACGCGTTGCTAAAGTATGATCCCGGCTGCCTTTCAGTTTATGGTTTTCAGTGGCAATGACCGCTGCACCATTCCCGTTGATAAGCTGGTTGCTATGCCATTCCCAATGGTGGTTGCGGGCAATTTTGCAAGGTTTCAGCATGATGGTTAGATTGTCTTCAAGAGTGAGGCACATATTGCGGTTGATAGCGCTTTTGATCTGCTGACTGCCTGTAAATAACCATTGCTGGTTTTGTCGCTTGTTGCATTTGTAAAGATTGACGGATGATGTTGAGCCCAGGGTGCTTTCTTGAAGGTTTAAACAAAGGTTTTTTTTGGCAAGTTGCACTGTGACAGCAGCTTGATCATGGAAGTTAAGTCTGCCCCAGTCGATCGTTAATTGTTGCCCGAATGAGTAGGTACTCCCGCGTTGGCTCCAGCTTGCATAACGCTGATAGAAAAAACCATAGGTGATCCTGCCTCCCAGTGCGACAGGTGTAATGGAGTGGATAAACTCAAATTGAGAAGGTGAATTTTGGTCCGCATCCGCTCGAAATGTGGCAGAAAAACCCGGCGTGAAGTGTGCATATGCAGCAGGTGAAAAGGCTACATCATCAAAAAACCAGTCTTTACACCAGAGTGGACAGGTGTTGTGGGTCCTCCATTCCTTAGCGTAATGGTCAAACTGACGATCCCATATCCAGACCGCTTTATCGCCATTCCCTGTTGTTGATTGGTTAATGACTGCATATTCATCGGTTCGGTAATTAACAGCGCTTGTGCTTGAGTAAGCAAACATGCCAGCAGGTAGCGTTTCTGGAATGACTGTATCAATAAACCGGAAATGTTTGCTGCTAATGCCTCTTCTTTGTTCAACAGACGCATTGCTATCACCAGGATCTGAATCACTCTCGCTGTAATCAACACTATCTAAAGCCAAGCTATAAGAGTTCTCAGTTGCTGTGCTGTAGGTGTTCTCTGAGGCCGTGCTGTAGGTGTTCTCTGTGGCCGTGCTGTAGGTGTTCTCTGTTGCTGTGCTGTGTTCGCTCTCAGCTAGGTCATCGACATCATCAGGGGTATCCGGAAGGTGTGAAAAACCTGAAACACCAACTGTAATCTTGTTGAGTATCGACACTCTGGAATGCTGGGGGGTGTTTCCCGGCATCGCATTATACAAGCGAACGTCGGGATCAAGACTGTGAATAGAGGCAGCATAGCTGTTGGCAATCGGGCCATACCAGGTTATGCGGTTGGTCCAACTTTCAAACCAGGTGTGTTTATGACGTGGTTGATTGACAAGATGCCATCCACCCCCTCCATTGGCTTCGGGATTGACGGTGATGCGTAAGTATTTGGCGTCAAGCGTGTCCGGCGTATTGGTTTCGACGGAATGAATCAGATCGACAGTGTAGAATAAGGAGAGACTTGCCTGACCATTGCAGGGATCCAGTTGCCCTCCTGTCCATTTATCATCGAAGTAGTCACTTTTCACAAACTGATTGCCAACCAGACAGGAAAAGCCAATATGGCGCATTTCCACAGGAATCGAAACTTCAGGGCGCCAATTCGCGATTGATGCTCTGTCGCGTGATGAACGGTATTGGGATGATTGCCATGACGTCAGCAGGTTTGTGGTTTCATGGACTATTGTTGAGATGTCTTGCTCTCTCTGGCTGATTGAATGGGCTTTGGTATGATCAGGATTCTCGGCGAGAATAATTTGTTTATATTCAGGCGTATGGTTGACCGGCTTACGAATCATAAGAATGTGTGAGGCAAGTCCGATTCCTGTCAGCCTGGTGCTCAATGCTTGAACCGCATGGGTGTTTAGCTCTGTACCATCAAGAATGATCGTTGCCTTGTTGGCCAGTAAGTCTTGAATGGTATTCAGGTCGTTAGTTTGAAGGTGCTCGGCAGCATTGATATAGACGACGGGAGGATTCGTTTTTTGTGATAGGTCCGTTTTATTGAGGGTCTGGATCAGTTGTGTGCCATAACGACTGGGGAGACCAATGATAAAGATTGATTCATTAGTTTCTGGTGCGGCACTCAATGAAAGACTAAGGACGGGTAATGGTGCCAATAAGAGTGAGATAAAACGCTTCTTCGCAGAAGGTAAAATCAATGGCTCATGCAAGGTTTTGCATTGTGTGGCCATACAATATCCTGTTTTCCAGCACTTGAATCAATATGTGTTTTTGTCGCGAAAAAAGTAGATGAATGTTGAGTCTGGTGATGGGTGAAACTTATAAGGTGTATTAATTCAGAGATGAGTGGTACTAAGTTGTTGGTTATTACTGATTGATGATATGTGGTTGTGTGTCGTTCGAGATCAACCACTTGTTCTAGTGTTATGGATGTTTAGTGGTCGATCTTTTCGATGAGCGTTTTTAGCTTTTCCCTGAGTCGACGACTTAATGCCGCCTCCATCTGAACCAGTTGTTCATCAATGATTTCCTGGATCAGTATTTCACCAGACTGTTGCAATTGCTCTTTGATAAGAACAAGGTCTCGCGGTTGTGGGATTGTGTCGTTTGTTTGTGGGTTTTCAGACTGAATATCCACTTGATCCATCAGTAATGGAATATCTTCACCTTCCAGCGTGTCGTTATCCATGGCAACTTCAAAGAGTATGGGTATGTCTTCCTCGAACCCTGCGTCAGCAGTCTCATCGTGAGAGGGATAAAGACCTGTACCGAGGAAGTCTTTCAGCGTTTCCAGCTCTCCCAGAAGGTTGGCAGTATTCTTTCCTGACGGGCTGTCTGCTGACATGGCTCAGTGCCTGTTTCTCAGATCACGGGTATTCGGTGGGAAACCCAGTTCCCGGTATTCACGGTAGTGCTCGCGGGTGGTTGCCAGCACCTCGGGAGACTGTATCACAATCTCGCTGATGCGGCTGAACCGGGTGCATTGTTCGGGTATGGCTTTCGCCAGGTTGATCAGTACATCGCTATGTTGTTCCAGTGACCCGGTCTGCCAGTCGATAGTGACCGGCGTATCTTTCAGGCTGTCGCCACCTTGGAGGCGATGGGGAATGAAACTGTCTTCCCGGAATTGCCAGAGCAGTTGATCCAGTCGTTGGGCTTCTTCCTGACTGTCTGCATGGATATGGATTCGGTGTCCCTTGTGCCAGGCTTTTTCTACTAGGCGGCAGGCAAACTGGTGACGGTCATCAGGCTGGTTGCCCGGAAGAATGTAGAAGTCAACGTGTGACATGAAAACAGGCCAGTGTGGTACAGAGCATCAATAGTACACGGGTAAGGGTAACAGGCACAGGGGTGCCTGTTACCGGTCAGCATTACTTCTTACGAGGCGCTGCCTTTTTCGCGGGAGCTTTTTTTGCCGCAGGCTTTTTGGCTGCGGTTTTCGGGGCCGCGGCGGGTTTGGTTGCGCCATCACGTTCAATCTGGTCCAGCAGGTACTGGATCAGCAGGGGAACGGGGCGACCAGTAGCGCCTTTCTCCTTACCACTCTTCCAGGCAGTGCCGGCAATATCCAGATGCGCCCAGGCAAATTCTTTGGCGTAGCGAGCCAGGAAGCAGCCGGCGGTGATGGTGCCAGCTGCACGACCGCCGATGTTGGCCATGTCGGCAAAATTGCTGTCGAGCAGCTGGTCGTAGCTTTCATCCATCGGCATGCGCCAGGCCGGATCTTCTGCCGTACGGCTCGCCGCAATCAGTTGCTCGGCCAGTTCATCATTGTTACTGAGCAGGCCGCTCATGTGGTTGCCCAGGGCGATGATGCAGGCACCGGTCAGGGTGGCGATATCCACAACGGCGCGAGGCTTGAAGCGTTCGGCGTAGGTCAGTGCATCGCAGAGAACCAATCGGCCTTCGGCGTCAGTGTTCAGGATTTCGATGGTCTGGCCGGACATGGAGGTGACGATGTCGCCGGGCTTGCTGGCGTGGCCGGAGGGCATGTTCTCAGCGCTGGCAATCATGCCCACCACGTTGATCGGCAGCTTCAGGGTAACGATAGTGTGCATGGCACCCAGAACAGATGCAGCGCCGCACATATCGAACTTCATCTCATCCATGCACTCGCCGGGCTTGAGGCTGATGCCGCCGGTATCAAAGGTAATGCCCTTACCCAGCAGGACGACCGGTTGATCACCGCGCTTGCCACCCTTGTACTCCATGGTGATCAGTTTGCCTTCCTCGGCAGAGCCCTTGGAAACGGACAGGAAGGAACCCATGCCCAATTTTTCCATTTCCTTTTCGCCCAGCACCTTGGTGGTGAGTTTGGTGTGCTTGCGGGCGAGTTCTTCGGCTTCTTTGGCCAGGTAGCTGGGCGTGCATTCGTTGCCGGGCAGGTTGCCCAGGTCGCGCGCCTGGTTCATACCGTAGCCAATCGCGCGACCGGTAGCTGCAGCGGTCTCCAGCTCAGGCAGTCCCTTGCGGGCGGTGAGCTGCAGAGTCACTTTGTCCAGTGAAACGGCTTTGTCGTCTTTCTTGCGCTTGAACTGTTCAAAGCGGTAGCTGGAATGCTCCAGCACCTGGCTCAGCAGGCTGGCTGCCCAGGTCGGTGAGCGGTCTTCCGGTTCCAGGCCGTCCAGGCTGATCACGGCGTTGCTGACTGACGCACTGTTAACCGCGCCGACAATACCGGCAATCACTTTAGTGGCAGTTTTTGCAGTCAGTGCATCCTTGCCAGTTGCCGCGAGGATCACCCGTTCTGCCTGAATGCCCTGGATGCTCGGAATCAGGAGTGTCTGCCCGGGCTTCTGCTTCAGGTCGCCACGCTTGAGCAGGTCGCCCAGCAGACCACCGGCGGCTTTGTCGACAGCGGTGAAGGCGGCATTCTGCTGGGTTTCGCCGGCCAGAATCACCAGACACTGGGTGCGTTGCTTGTCAGCAGCGCCATTCTTCACTGAAATTTCCATAATCACTCCGAGACAAACACGGTTGTTTTAGCGATAATGCGCGGTTTCTTGCCGATGTGAACGGGTTCTGTAACCGGCGGTAAGCAGCGTCTCCTGGAAACTGTCGGAGCCGTTGCTGGGTTATGGGGAGTTTACGTCATATCAGTGCGTTATATACAGTCCTGCGACAACTGAACAGTATCGGGATTCAGCCTTGATCGTATTTCGCTATCTTGCCAAAGAACTTCTTCATAGCTGGCTGGCTATCAGCGGCATATTGCTGCTGATTATTGTCAGCGGGCGCTTTATCAAATACCTCGAACAGGCGGCGGTCGGTGAAATCAAGGCCGAGTTCCTGTTCGCCATCATGGGGTACCGGATGCCGGGCTTCCTGGAGATGATCATGCCGCTGGCGTTGTTCATCGCCATTCTGCTGGCCTATGGTCGACTCTATGTGGACAGCGAGATGACCGTGCTGGAAGCCTGCGGGATGAGCCAGAACCGGCTGCTGGGTTACACCATGGCGCCAGCCTTGCTGGTGGCGCTGGTGGTGGGGATCTTCAGTATCTGGCTGACACCGGCCGGTACCGCCCAGGTGGAAAACATCCTGAACCGCCAGGACAGTATGACCGAATTCGATAACCTGACGCCGGGCCGTTTCCAGATGCTCGATGGCGGGGATCGCACGACATACATCGAGGAACTGCTGGATGACAAGTCGGTCATGAGTCATGTCTTCATTGCCCAGCGGTCAGAGAAAGGCGCCGAGCAGGGCATGACACTGTTGCTCGCGGAACAGGGACGCCTGCATCCGGATGAAAAAAGCGGCAAGCGCTACCTGATGCTGTCAGACGGTTATCGCTATGACCTGGTGCCGGGACTGCCCCAGGCGCGCATCATGCAATACGAAACCTACGGCGTGCAGATGCAGGATCGCGATGTCGGCGCCCGTGCCAGCAAGCAGAGTGTACAGCCGACATCCGTTCTGCTCAGTCACGATAACAATGCCAGCAAGGCCGAGTTGCAGTGGCGTATCTCGCTGCCGCTGCTGGCGCCGGTCATTGTATTGATGGCGCTGCCGCTGGCGCGGGTGAATCCGCGGCAGGGACGGTTTATCAAACTGTTGCCGGGCGTTCTGCTTTATCTCCTTTACCTGGCGTTGCTGATATCCGCCCGTGGTGCGGTTGAGGATGGCAACCTGTCGCCGGCCATTGGCGTCTGGGGGGTGCATGCCGTGTTCCTGGCAATCGCGTTGGTGATGTTTTACTGGAACCGGCTGACCCCGTGGTTGTCCGGCAGGGGGCGTTGAGAGTCATGAAGAAGCTGGATCGCTACATTGGGCTGAATGTCCTCGGGGCCATGCTGGTTGTGCTGGTGGTCGTGGTGTTCCTGAACACCCTGTTTGCCTTTCTGGATCAGCTGGGCAGCATGCGGGCCAACTACCAGTTGCCCCAAGTATTGAAATACATGCTGTTGACCACACCGAAGCGGATCTATGAAGTGATTCCGGTGTCCGCCTTGATCGGCTGCCTGGCCGGTCTGGGCAGCATGGCCGGACACAGTGAACTGGTGGTCATGCGTGCCGCCGGTGTTTCACTTAGCCGGATCGGCTGGGCGGTAATGAAACCGGCGCTGGTTATGATCATTGCCGGTATGATGATCGGTGAATATGTCACTCCGGTAGCGGAACAGATGGCGCTGACCCAGCGCAAGATCGAACGCTCCGCCGATGGTCGCTACAGTGACGAAGGCGTATGGCACCGGGAAGGCAATAGTTACATGTTCTTCAATGCAGTACAGCCTAACGGGGTTTTGTACGGCGTAAGTCGTTTTGTGTTTGACGACCAGAATCGCTTGGTGGAAAGCAGCTATGCCGATCGCGCCCTGTACCAGGGAGATCACTGGGTGCTGGAAGAGGTAAAGGATAGCCATTACCAGGGTAATAAGGTGACAACCACAACCCGTCTGACTGAAGACTGGCATACCGAGCTAACGACAACGCTTCTGAAAGTCGTTGTGGTTAAGCCGGATGATCTTTCTATTGAAGGCCTGCTGACTTACGTGGATTATCTGCGTGACCAGGGGCTGGAAAGCGGCGAATATGACCTGGCGTTCTGGAAGAAAGTGCTGCAGCCGTTGTCCATCTTTGTACTGGTATTGATCGGGATGTCGTTTGTATTCGGTCCGCTGCGCTCTGTCAGCATGGGCTTGCGGCTGTTCACCGGTGTGGTGACAGGCGTTGTCTTTATGATTCTGCAGAACCTGATGGGGCCGGCCAGCCTGGTGTTCGGGTTTTCACCGCTGGTGGCGGTCATGCTACCGATCGTGATCTGTTTCGGGATTGGTGTGGTGCTGTTACGGCGGGCGGCTTAACGATGAGCGGTCACGTCCGGGATACCGACGTGACCGTATCCGAAATGAAACAAGTTATTTGAGTCCGTAGAAACCTTTCGGCAGAAGAACGACTTCTGACATCGAATAACGATCCTGCCAGGTTTTACCTTCCTTATCGATCTTCATCCAGAACACACCCGCCAGCGCCAGACCAATGCCCGGAATGGCAATCATGAACCGCAGCAGGCACTGCCATAAAGAAATAGCGCCGCCATCCTTGTTCTGGACGCGAACACGCCAAACCTGCATGCCCAGCGTCTGACCTTTACGGGTCCAGAAATAGGCAAAGAATCCGAAGGTGACAAACACCAGCAGGGAAGCCAGGAAAGGATTAAAGCCGAGGGGCGCATCTTCAGTGCGCAGCAGCCACTTGTTGACCACCGTGTGGTAGATGCCGGTGGTCACCATCATCAGGGCCATGACCAGCAGCGTGTCATAAAACATGGCGGCCAGTCGACGCCACAGTGGTGCGGGAGGCAGGGGAGCCTGGGGTATCTGCTCGTTGGAACTGCTCATACGATCCGTGAATATCTAACCATTTTGGCGGATGAGTTTACGGAAAAGCCCGGCGGGTTCAAGTGATTCCGCTTCAGGTCAACAAGAAAGCATCAAAGGCATGACCGGCGTCACTGGCTGGCCAGCAGGTCGACCCAAGCGAAGTCTGGCACGCCGCAGAGTTCCAGGCCATCGGTTGGGTCCACATGGTCCATGACGTAGTAGACGATCTCTTCCAGACGGTTAAGGGTCTCCAGCAGGAAATCCACAAACGCATCGTCTGCCATTTCACGGCAGCATTCATTCCAGCAGTGGTGCTGAAGTTCGTTACGGCGAAGTTGCAGTTCAGAAATAATCTGGCTGGCATTGCCCCGGAGGGTCAGCAGACCATCCGTACCCGCATGGCGAAAAAAATGGATGTTATTTGCGGACAATACAAATTCCGGTATGGAATGGACCGGATTAATTGTCAGGGATTGAACAGGTGCATTGCCGGGAAATTGCAGGATTACCGCCATAGCCGATCAGTGAGTCTCAAAAGGAATATGCGGCGGCGATATTATGCGAGCCAATGCTAACCGGCAAGCATAAACGACATGATTCCGGGGTACGAAAGTACGCATTGAAAAAGGGAGTGGTCAACATGGCTTTCTACGATTGTCTATCAGGGTACTGAAACATTGCCTGTTGGATCAGTAAGTTCGAGATGTCTTTGCGTCTGCTGTCAGTTGTTGCATTGCCTGCCTCCAGGGGAAATCTATTGTGCAACGGCAATGCATTTATTCATGCTGTAGAATTTGTTCATATTCTCTCAGTTCTTCTTCAAAACTGTACGCGTTGAATTTTCTGTTTTCAGGGGTAGGGTCCATGCAAGTGTTGATGAGTTTTGATATACCCACCAGTACACGGGGGGGATCATTTGGTTGAAAACTTTGCAGTTTGCTGGCATCAGCCTTAAGGGTCCTGATGCTCTTGGTAAAATGATATAAGCGTAACGTGTATGACCCTTGAATTGACGCTAAGTCGAGATGGTCACTGCCACATATTCGTTTTCTACATTCTAATTGTTGGAAGTTGCAGGAATGAAGATTGGTCCATGCAATGTCAATATTTTTGTTTGCAATAAGGGTGTACAGTAGACATCCCAACCCAAAAATATCGCTATGAGGGATATTCGTATCCCCAAAATAAAGTTCTGGAGCCAGGTTCAGGTCAACTTTTGTTAACACCCTGTTTATCTTGAGACCAAAAAAAATAGTCGGCTTGTCACATGGCTGTATTGTACGTTCGGGATTGCAACCATGAATAGGCTTGGTGCGACCAAAGTCGGTAATCAAGGGGATACCCTTGTCACTCAACAGAATATTCTTGCAGAGTAAGTCTCGATGAACATAGCCCTTTGCATGAATATAGGCAGTCGCCGACGCAACCTGCCGAGCGATGGAAATGCACTCAGGCAATGTAAAGGGTTGGTCTGGTTTATTGTATATTTTATGCCAAATGGATGTTGGTTCTTGAGAGAAAAGCATGAAGACCCGCTTTATGGAAATCGCCTTGACCACACCAAAACAAACAGCAATGTTTGGATGATGCATGTCAAACTGTATTAAGCTCTCCTCAAACATGCTGATATACCCTTCATCCTTACCCGTTTCGATCTTATTGCTCATCTGAGTGCCATGATTGACTTTGAAAACCATCTTTTTTTCGAGGGATTTGTCGTCGAGCTTGATGACCCTGATGTCTCCAAATGAGCCTTTTGTGAGCAGGGGGGATTTGGAGTGATTCCATGTGTTACTGACCGCATGCGTCAGATACTTCTGCACCTGGCTGGTTGTCAGCTCTTCGTTTTGGCGGCAGTACATGACGACCTGAACGGATTGTGTGTAGTTGCTTTTGGAGGTGTACATCACATTTTTGATTGACTCATCATGCGTGTGCTGGGGGCTGCTTGAGGCAGAGAGTCTGCTCATAGATGCCACTAAACTGCTGGCCATGGCTTTACACCTCGTACTAACAATGTGCAGATCATCAATCGGAATGCTTTCGATTGCACTAACTGAAAGGTCAGTCATTATTACGTTAAGCCATATTGGTGACTGGACCTGTGTTGAGGATTCGGTGGTAGCCGATCGCACCTTCATTGCCGTTGTGATGCCGAGGTGTGGCAAATAAATGACGCCCGCAGCTGCGGACGTTTTTTTTGGCGCCTTTTTTACGGATTGCTGGCTTCAGAATGAGATAAAAGAGGATTTTTGGGGGGATTTGTGTCTCGGATCCCTGAAATTAGACTAAACCAAAAGGTGTGAGCAGAGGTTAGGCAGTACAAGGAGGTAGCTCATGTCTTTGCAGCGTGTTTCTTCGATTATCGCACTTGTCTTCGCGACAACCATTCTATCTGTTTCTGCGGATGCCGGCCGGGTGAATATCAACACCGCCGATGCTGAGGCCATTGATCGTGCGCTGGTTTTTGTCAGTGCGGATACGGCCAGGGCGATTGTGGCTTTCCGGGAACAGCATGGCCGCTTCACCAGCCTGGATGACCTGACTGAGGTCAAGGGTGTGGGCAAGCGTCTGGTGAAGTACAACCGCAGCCGTATTGCGTTTGACTGACAGGATGTGAGGTAAGCACTATGTCTGGGGTAGTCGGAGTCGGTTTACGGCTGGCCATGGGGGCCGCGTTGACGATAGGCGTCAACCTGGACTCGGGGGGTGGCTTTCAGGACAAGGTGGACCGTGGGGAGCAGGATGCCTATTTCCGCGAAGTCCTGCCCAGCGTGGCAAGCTATGACCCTAATGGCAGTTTCGGGTTTGGCATGGCTGGCGATCTGACATACAACTACTACTCCGTCAGTCTTGAGAATCTCAGCTTTGCCAACCAGGATCTCTCACGTATCCGCTACAAGGTACTGGAGATCCGGGACAGCGCTGGAAATGATGTGGCCGCCATTAAAGACCTGGAAGACCTGGGTGGTTTTTCTTCAGATTTGAAACTGAAAGTGAAAGAAGATGTTGCCCATGAAAACCTCAAGTATGCCCGTTTCCGGCTGACCATGGAGGTTCCGGTCACACTCAAGCGAATCGCTGTGCCGGTCGAGGAAGGAACCCATGCGCTGGGTAAGGTGAATGTCGAGATTGATTCCGTCTCGGATGATAGCTGGACGGAAATCCGCACGGTCAACGGGGAGGAAAATGTGATTGAACACCCGATGACAACGATTTCCTTTTTTCACAACAAATCGCGTCTGGATGATTCCCCCCAGCTCTATGTCATGGGGCTGAATGATCAGGGATATGCCAAAATTTCCGGTACAGGTGAAAGTTCCATGAACGGCGTCAGTAACTATTTCATGACCTTTGAAGGGAGTCTGACACAGATTGAAATCATCGATATTGTCGAAATGGAACTGTTCAGTTACGACATGACCGTAGACCTGAAAACAGGCCGTGTTGTCATAGACCGCTAGCGGCAGTATCCCTCACTCATTCTTTCAACGGCCGCTGCAGTGATGCAGCGGCCGTTCTGCGTCAGGGACATTTTGAATTTTGGGCAGAGCCTAGGCACAATTCACACGGGTTCCATGACCCGGTTTGCGCAAGCCCGGGAACTGGCCCACTCTACCTACAATAAAAAATCGTCAAAGCGGGAGTTCAGTATGAAGAAGTGGCAGTGTGTCGTCTGTGGTCTGGTGTATGACGAAGCTGAAGGCTGGCCGGATGACGGTATTGCACCCGGTACCGCGTGGGAAGATGTCCCGGCCGACTGGTTGTGTCCCGACTGCGGCGTCGGCAAGGACGACTTTGAAATGGTCGAAATCGGCTGATCCCTCCCGGCCATCATTACCCTGAGAACAAGAAGAATCATGCATCCCATTATTATCATTGGTACAGGCCTGGCCGGTTATAACCTGGCGAAAGCATTTCGCAAGCTGGATATTGAGACCCCCCTGGTGATGATCACGGCCGATGACGGCCGCAATTACTCGAAGCCCATGCTCTCCACCGGTTTCAGCAAGGGCAAGTCAGCTGATGAACTGGCGATGGCGGATGCGGACACCATGGCCGCCGAACTCAACGCTACCCTGCTGACCCACACCGAAGTACGGGCGATTGATCCTGATGCCCGTCAATTGACGCTCGATGACCGTATCCTGACCTATGGCAAACTGGTGCTGGCCACAGGCGCCGCGCCAATTCGCCTGGCGTTGGAGGGGGATGCGACAGATGCGGTTTACTCCATCAATGACCTGGCAGACTATGGACGCTTCCGGGATGCTTTACCGGAGAATGCCCATGTGGCCATCATGGGTGCGGGTCTGATTGGTTGTGAATTTGCCAATGATCTCCATGCGGGCGGTTATCGAACCACGGTGATTGCCCCTTCCGGCCAGGTGATGCCGGGCCTGTTGCCGGCCGAGGCGGCAGGCAGTGTGCAGACAGCCCTGGAGACACTGGGCGTCAGTTTCCGGCTTGAATGCGCTGCAACCGGTGTTTTTCAGACTGCGGAAGGGGTTGAGCTTCGCCTTGATAATGGCGACGTAGTATCTGCTGACATTGTTATTTCTGCGGTTGGCCTTCGTCCCCGTACCGCACTGGCACAGGCGGCGGGGCTGTCTGTAGAAAAAGGCATTGTCGTTAACCGGCAACTTCAGACCAGCCATCCGGATATCTTTGCGCTGGGTGATTGTGCCGAAGTAGACGGCCATGTACTGCTGTACGTGATGCCGCTGATGACCAGCGCCAGGGCGCTGGCGAAAACACTGGCCGGGGAGCCGACGGAGGTGACCTATGGCCCAATGCCGGTAACAGTGAAAACGCCTGCCTGCCCGGTGGTGACATCGCCACCGGCTGCCGGACTGCAGGGACAGTGGATCCTTGAACAGCATGAAGGGGGAATCAAGGCGCTGTATCAGGACGGTGACACCCTGCAGGGTTATGCACTGACCGGTGAGGCGGTGAAGGAGAAACTACAGCTCAACCGGATATTGCCGCCGGTGCTGGCCTGACAGCCTGATTGCCTGTAGGGCGGGGCAGGGCAGAGATATTCTTCCCTGTAACGAAAACACCACTGAATTAACAAAATGGAATCGCTTTCTGCCGGGTTTTCCCTATATCCTCGTTGCAGACGATTAGTGAAGGTGGATACACGTGAAAGTACTCAAGCATCTGTTCGACAACAATCAGTCCTGGTCCGAATCCGTGCGCGACAGGGACCCTGAATTTTTTCAGCGTCTGTCCCATCAGCAGGCGCCACGTTATCTCTGGATCGGCTGCTCAGACAGCCGGGTGCCGGCCAATGAGATTGTCGGGCTGATGCCGGGTGAGCTGTTCGTCCACCGTAATGTGGCCAACGTGGTGGTTCACAGTGACCTTAACTGCCTGTCCGTGATTCATTATGCGGTCAATGTCCTGGGTGTGGAGCATATTATTGTCTGCGGGCATTACGGTTGTGGTGGTGTCGAAGCGGCCATTTCCGGTAACCGCCAGGGCATGATTGATAACTGGCTGCGCCATATCCAGGATACAGAGCTGAAGCATCGTGAGGCGCTGGCGCCACTGTCCGGGCAGACCCGTGTGGACAGCATGTGCGAGTTGAATGTCATTGAGCAGGTTGTGCATGTGTGTCAGACCAGTATTGTCCAGGAAGCCTGGGAGAATGGTAAAAAGCTCTCCATCCACAGCTGGATTTATGGCCTGAAAGATGGCCTGCTGCGCGATCTTGGCATGTGCGTCAACGGCAGTGAGGAAATGCAGCAGGCTTATGGTGAGGCTGTTGAACGTGTTTTCCAGCCACATTTCCAGTCTGTGACGGATGAAACCTGTTCCTGTGCTGCTCCCGCAGAAGCCTGATAGTGGCTGGTGCAGGTTGGGGCGTCCCTTTTAGCATTCGACTGCTCGTCCCAGCTTGAACAGGTTTTTATGCAGCAGAACTTTTTCCGATAGCGCAATGTTGACCCGAATATCTTTCGGGTCTGCTTCCCTTTCGATATCCATAAACAATCAATGGCGCTCTTGATGCCGCCACCAGGTTCTTCATGGATTAGCGTCTCTATGGTGCAGCCATAGACATGGATCACTTCGTAGCAGCGATAAATCAGTGAATCGGTGGGTACGATTGTAGGCATGAGACAAGAGTAGTCTCCGACTGTTAAGCAAGGGGTATGTTAGCGGGGAGGCAGAGGTTTAAGTGGTGGGTGATTGAGTGAAGGAATGCAGCGGCAACTATTACCAGCTCATAGCCGGAGGTTGTTCACTGCCGGACCAGTGACAAAGGAACTCACGGAAACGGATGACTTTGCCATCCTTGATTTCGAAGACATGTGCCCAGCGATTCTCAAAGGACTGGTTTGTTATCTTGTCATCACCGGTTTCTTCGCCCGGCACAACCACGGTATTGCCATCATGGATATATTGGTTGACCGAGAATGACCGGAAAGACCCACTGCGAACACCGCAGGCTGTAATGACACTCACCCTTGCTGTCACGAAAGACGACCTTATACAGCAACTGCACCAGGTCGGGCGCAAGCTCACGGAGTGTGAAGTCTGTTGCGGTGTACTGAATATCGCTTTCTTCAGGCAATCAGGCCAGCACTTCAGCCTTTCCAAAGGACTGCCCGGAGCTACCGAATTTCAGAAAGTCGGCAGCGATCAGGGCATTTAACCGCTCCAGCAGACTGCATTCGAGCCGGATCAATGTTTCTTTCATGGTTTGTAACGTGAAGTGGTTCTTTGGGTAAAGGCAGGGTGTCAGTGAGCGTCATCCGTCTTATGAAATTGGGAAGTTAGTCTGAGAGGTTGCAGACTAACCGCAGCATGTCTTTATGTTGAATCCCGTTTTCGAAGATTGGTTCATCGTAATGGTCAATGAAAAAGTTTTTGACGATGGAGTCGACACGAAAGCCTTGCCGCTGGTAGAAGGCCAGCTGATAACCGAATGTGCCTGTTCCCAGCTCCACGGTTGCTAACTGCTTCTCTTTCAGGTGGGACAGCGTGAACGTCAGAAGTCGTGTACCAATGCCGCGGGCCTGCATGGTTGGATCAACGGCTATGTTAAAAATCTCGGCCCTACCCGGCTTTATTTCGCTGGTGATGCAGACGCCCACGATGCTCTCCTGATCAAGGGCAACAAAACACCAGGCATCTTTCAGGTATTGATTAATGCATTGTTCCGATGGGTCTGCTTCAAGGAGTAAATGCATCGGTGCAAGGTCAGGAGATATTTCTTCAAACGTTAACATGTCAGATGTGAAACCCGGATTTTGGAGGCTTTCTGAAAGAGATGCTGTTGTCATGTCTGATCAGCTGAATGGATAGGCTAACGTAGCTATCGGTTGAGGTACGTTGAAACCTCGATGAGATTACCGTCAGGGTCTCGAAAGTAGACGGAATCAATGGCGCCCAGTGCGCCTGTGCGCTGAACCGGCCCTTCGATGATATCAATCTGGTTTCGCTTAAGTTGTTCCACAACCTGATCCAAAGGCGTGTCGACGATAAGGCAGATATCCGCACTGCCGGGCATCACCTGCTGAGCCTTGGGTTCGAATTCGTGGTGGTGTTGATGCAGATTGATTTTCTGCTCGCCAAACACCAGGGCAAACCAGTTGTCGCCAAAAACGACTTTCTCCATACCCAGTACGGATTCATAAAAGGCAACTGTCTTTTCGATATTCGCCACCGTAAGGACTAAGTGATCTACCCGCAGTGCTTTCATCGAAATCTCTGGTATCTATGCGGGTGTCCCGTTGACTGCTGTTGTATAAATGCCATGGCACATTCCTGCAGGGACACATCCAGAACCATAAAAAAGCCTTACTCCTAAATTCGATCACTATTGTTTACTGCATCCATGATGTAGTCCGGACGCCAGGACAAATTAACACCTCAATGGCCAGCGTTTTTTGCCTCAAGCCTTTGGGTGACGGTGTCCATCACCTTTTCCGGAGGGATTACTCCGGACTTGCTCAGTACACAGCCAAATGATGTGCCTTCAGCCATGACTTTGCCGTTGACCAGAAAGGTGTGAATCATGTGAAAGCTTTTTTCATCCCAGCCGGTGATTTGCATCGTGACTTCATACTTCTGAAACGGATTCAGCGGTTTCTTATATTTCATGGTGTGTTCAGAAACGACGGGAATCCAGCCTTCCTGGTACATGGTTTTCGCCAACCCTGTTCGGATAAACATATCAACCCGGGAGAGATCGCAGATAGTCAGATAGCGCCCGTTATTCATGTGCATGTTGATATCCAGATCATTGGGTAACACGCGCATTACAAGGGCGTTTTCGGGGTTGACGATGGGGAGCCGTGACTTGAAGAACGACGCTAACAGCAAATAGATCATTCTAAAAATCAAACTCATTTTCCACTCCAAATGATGTTGTTATTCGATGCTGGTGGTTCGCTACCATGCGTTGATCAATAGACGACGGTGAATGTTATTCGGTCTGACGGTGTACGTCACGGATGTTATTAAAGTTCTTCTTTCTGGAAGAGAAGCACTGTTGAGACCGTCACTTCCCTTGATCTTTAAAGATGTTGAAGATGAAAATGGAAATATTAAGTTTTTGTCGTTTAGTGAAAACAGCATTACCTGCCATTGTTTACCAGGTATTCAAGGTGTTCATTCCCTGTGCCACAGCAGCCACCTAATACTTTGACGCCATAGTCGTGATTCAGCTGCAGCATTAAATTTCCCCAGGCTTCCACACGTTCGGACTTCAGGTCTGCTGAGCCATCCAGTTCGGCGTGATCCAGCGAAGAGGCATTGCCCTGCACCCCCAATAATCGTTGAAAGACTGAAGCCGGTTGCGTGGCGGGGTTAAGGAAAGCAGGGTAGGAGCAATTCACAAAATAGCCAAGTGGCGGTGTTGTGGCCTGTGAGTCAATGGTGTCAAAGGCATCGGCAAGCGTGTTGCCGTCCAGCACAGTGCCATCCCGTCCGATGACGAAGCTGATGATATAAGGCTTGTCTGTTGCGGCCATAGCGTTGGCAATCCCCAGGGCTTCTTTAACACTGGGGATTGTGACAGCAATGAGGAAATCCAACGCGTCTGTGGCCAGCTGTTCGATTTGCCAGATGTGAAAACGGGTAGCTTCAGTGGCTGACAAACCTTCATCCGGCCGGTAGCAGTCATTCCTGCAACCGATGGTGCCGCCGGTTTTTATCGTGTCAGTGTCGTTTGCTTGCTGTTTCAGTGAATGCAGAAAATCGACTGCATCTTGATTGATGGTGGTGCTGATACCAGATTGTTCAACTCTGTCCCGGTTCGTTCGCCAGGTGGGAGTCAACAGTAGGAGGGGCGTGTCTGCCTGTCGGGCTATGTGAATGTAGTCATTGTAGATTTTCGACAGTGCTTTTCTTCCGGGTTCATCATAAATCAGGTGGGCATGAACGATATGGTCGTCCAGGGCAATATCGTCCCTGCGCCGAAGCCTTTCAACAATGGCGGCTTCAGACAGAATGAAGTCATAACGGTCGAGGAAATCCTGCATTGGTACTCCGGACGATAGGTAAACAAAGCTAAAAAATGCTGTTGTGACTCAGCGTTTCACTATAGCTGTGAGCTATCAGCCTGTCTGGCAATGATTCGTCGACACCTGTGAGTAATGGTGACGGTATTGGCTGGCAAGTAAAGAAGGGGAATAAAAGAAAGAGGAGAGAGGAATTGTTGTTAGTTTTGAATAACCGGGTCTAATCCCAGCTCTTTCTGCTTGCGTTTGCTTAAACCCGACGCAACCAGCTTGTGTGATGATTCGAGGTAATACTGCAACGCTTCATCCGTTTCCGGGGTGCTGTCGTAATGCTGTATCCACTTCATACCGCGGGAGGCAAAGTAAGGCGCGGGCCGGTAACCGGGGTGTTCACTGAGGAAGTGGTAATTCAGTTCCGTGGTCTTGAAAATATAGGCGGGGTTTCCATCACGCCCGAGACCACCAATCGCGAAAACTTTCCCGCCCACCTTCCAGACATGGGAATTGTTCCACTGCATGACATAGGTGGTTGCAGGGAGTGACTGACAAAAGGCATTGAATTCATCGTAGGTCATGCAAAAGACCCTCTGCCTCAGCAAGAGTGTTGAAGTGATTACTCACTGATGTTGATTGATAAATTGACCGGAAGTTCCATAAGTTCGAAGAGCATGCGAGACCCCGAGCGCGCTAATAAAGCTACTTTAAAATAGCCATCAATGGGGAATTGAACGACACCACTCCCGCCATGCGATATCGGCAAAACTCGTTTATCTAACAAGATGAATTGTAAAAATGCACCCGTTTTCAAGCCGTCCAGGGGAAGCGAGAGAGAAGCGTTCTCCTGGAATAAATCAATCGCATCACCGGCCAGGTCCCCATTGGGCTCTACAAGGTCAAGTGCGCTTTCCATATAGCCGATTAAGCTGGCAATCTGATGGCTTTCCTCGCTGGACAGGCTCATATCAATATAGGAAGACAGATAGATTTTCTTCCCATTATTGGCGTATAGAAAATCAATAAACGCCCCTTCGTCAGGGTAGGTAATGGAGATATTCTTATTCCAGCTTGCTACCTTGTTTTCAGGCTCTTTGACAGACGTGTGCTGTACGATGAAGTAACCAGCCAGCGCCGCGATACAGATGCTCCAGACCAACCACATGAATAACGTAAGGTGCTTCCGGGTGCCTGACGGTAATTTGATTTTATTGAATAAAAGAAGAAATACGCCCAGCGCGACGCCGCCAATCCCCGCAATGCCGCCTAATGTTCCTAATAGTTGCTCCATGGAGTGCCTTTTATTGTTTTTTTATGATGCGGAAAAGGCTCGAAAAATGGCCGATTCAGTCATGACTCGGCCATTGTACATGGGTTTGGCAGGTAGGGTTGCGCACGCTTCAGGGATATTGCTGTCCACTAAAGCGTGGGGCGATTCAACGTCATTCCCCGCGTAACTTTTCACACCGGACAAACAAAAAGTTGGGATTGTGTTTCAGGTGGTTATAGGTTTCTTCCGATATCGCTTTGGCGGCTTCGGAAACGGTGCCTTCTGTCAGCCTGGAGATCACTAACCCGGCAGCGGTGATCGCGTTGCAGATATCCGTCAGAGACCGGCGATAAAAGTTGACGGTGACCGGCGTACCCACCGTGTTCCACTCTTCCTGAACCCGCTCCGTCGCAAAGTAGTTACCGGAGGCCGAACACTCAAAATCGGCAAACGGATGGTGTGTGGAAAACACCATATAACCCCCGGGCTTTAACACCCGGCGCACGTCGTTAAAGACGACACGCAAATCTTCGAGGTAATGCAACACCAGTGGGCAGACGATGACATCGGCACTGTTCGCGGCTTCCTGCGGTAAGCCTGCCGCGATGTCCTGAACATAGGCCGTGACCTTGTCGCCAAACTTTCGTTTGACGATGGACACCATGTCGCTGGAGACATCCAGACACGTCACGCTGCGTGCCGACTGTTCGAGGAAATACCCGGCATAAATGCCTGAGCCACAGCCCATATCGATGACATCCTGGCCTTGCACATCATCCAGCAATGCCTGGAGGGAGGGGCGCTCCAGGCAGGCGTTGTAGATATTGTTTCTTACCACCGAATCATACGTTTCAGCATGCTTCGTATACATCTCGGACATTATCGGACCTCGAAAACAGCGCAGGCGCGAACCTGCCCGGGGAAATGGGGTATGGGGCTTCGCGTCAGTGTCGCCCCACGGAATGAATGTGTCAGACGGCCGTTACGCGGTGCTGGTGGTGCGCAGGGCGTCCAGGTAGTTCATGGCCAATGCCTGCGCGTCTGTGCAGGGCTGAACCTGTGACTCACGCAGCGAGAGATACAGCCTTGCGGCATTCTCGGTGGCATTCAGCAACGCGTCTTTATCCGGGGTGGCGACCGTTGTTTTCAGTGCCTCGGCGAAGGCCGGTAACAGCTGCTCGATTTTACGCACGCCACGGGCTTCATAACCCGCCTGCTGCAATGCCAGGGAACCCAATACCTGGCTTCTCAGAAAACTGAGAAATTCCAGGGTTTCAAAATATTCGCCACGGGCAATCTTGGTGCCGGCATAGTGCATCCACACCCAGAACCGGTCTTCCACCCACTGGGGATCAAGCCCGGGGTAGGCGCCCTTGCCCTGGCTTAATGCCTGTTCCAGTCGTGCGTCCCTGGCCCACAGGATGACCGGCTCATCGACCCGGTTAGTGGCGTCGCCGACGCGGACAAACTTGAAATCGACATGAAGCGGTTCCGGGCCATAGAGGGTAATCATCACCCTTGGCTCACCGACATGCTCCCCGGTAAATCCCGCGACCATATCGCCCAGGCCGGCAACGATGGACAGGCGGTCGGGCATGATGGCGTCGAACGCGTCGGGTTCAACGGCAATCACCAGGTCCAGGTCACTGTAGGGATCCAGCGAATTGTCGGCATAGGAACCGGACGCCGCGATGCCGACAATCCTGGGGTCTTCAGCCAGTATCGGGAGGGCTTTTTCAATAAACGCCTTGTGAAGCGCGGGGAGTGAGCTTGGAAATGGCATGTTTAACGATCTAACTCTTACGCGTTAAGTTCACCATCGAAGTGATGATGTCTGTAAGAATTTCAAACAGCATGACAGGATACACGCGACGTCCGGCGCCTAAACAGTCGTATCCATGCGTATAGGGGGAGGCGAGGCCTTGCCCGGGGGCAACACCTCGAAAGGCGAATGTCGCTTAAGCCGCGGTTTCACCGTCACCGTCGATGACTTCAACCGAATGCGTGATCCTGATAGCGGGCTGCAATATTAAACACACGTGGCAGTATTTGGTGATGGCGTTGCGGGCTGCGATATCAACGTCTGACGCCGTAATCCCCTGACCCTTGACCGTAAAGTGCAGGTTGGCGGACTCATACAGCCTCGGCTCACTGTCTGTGAGGGTGTAGGTCACCTGGTTATTCAGGCTTTCCAGGTTTATTCCTTTATCCTGAAAATACAGGGCCACGTCGGTGGCGCTGCAGGAACCCAGTGCGGACAGCAAGAGCTCCGTCGGGCAGGGCGCCTGCGTGTTCTCGGCATCGACCGCAATTGTGAAACCACCGGATGTGGTGACTTTGAATTGGCAATCACCTTGCCAGTCGATATTGATGCTCATATAGGGTCTTCAAAATAAGAATAAGAAAAAATGGGCGGCGTTTAACACCTCAATCAGCTGCCGCCGCAGGCGGTCGGCTGGATTGACTTGTTAAGTTCGCAGTCTCCGGACTATCAGAACTCTTCTTTGGCTCTTTGCTCACAGTTTGATTGGTCTCACTTTTAAATAGGTGAGAGTTTTCAAAGTAGAGATTTGCCAAGCCATATGTTAAGCCGAATACGAGAATTATGCCTAGCCACCAATTAGAGTATCGACTCACTTGATCATTCAGATATTTTCTGTTTGTTGATATAACAGGGTCAATGCACTGGTCAATTTCATCTTGCATTAATACCTTACTGTAATTTAGTTGAAGTATTTTCTTTACGGTGATTGATGCACTCTCAAATTGTTCAAGGACTTGTTTTGTTGTCATTTCTCGCCAAATTATAGATATAAGGCAGAGAATAAGGACGATAGCTAAGTAAACATCTGAGAAAATACTTTTTGCACCGGTGTCTTTCAATCCATTAACGACGACTACAGTCAGAAAAAATGTTATGAAGACAAATATACTGTTTTTAAATGATCCCAGGATTTCATCTGCCATTGTGTATGTTCTTGATGAGGACTCTATGACAAACTCACCGATTTTATTCTTTATTTCTAAATAGCTTTGTATGTTTTCCTTTAAGTAAATTTGATAGTTTGACTGTATTGCTTGCCATACTTCATGGTCAATTTTAATTTTGTTACTATCATCCAGGTGGATTGAAAGAACGTTTCTAACCAGTCCTATTTTATCCGAACTGTTCCCACCTTCATATGACCATGAGTATATTTTATAAAGAATATCAGATGTATTCCTATCGTAATTTGCTTCGGTTACTTTTTCAGATATTGATTTGTACCCTGAAACCTTATATGAAAAGGAACCATCTTTTTCAAATAATGACGAGTTGGATAAAAGTACAGTTGAAAGAATAGATGAAATATTCGTAAAAATACTATTGATAACCTTATTTTCCGAATTCTCCAGCAAATAAAAATCATCTGGAAGTAACTTCAATGAAAAGTTTGAAGTTGTTACATTATCGAATAATAACGATAGTTTCTTTTCTCGATCGAATGATGAAGTTTTTATTTTGTGAGGGTTGTGTGCTGCATTAGCTTCGATAAACCTAATTGAGTCTGATCCAAAATTTTTAATTTTTGAGAAAACTTCAAAAATTAATGTGTGGTCAAAATAATGGGATATTGCATTAATCAAACTCAAAGGAGACATTTTATTTAGGTATTCAGAAAAAGCATCTATGAAATAAACTGATATGGTTTTGTCGCTTAGATGCTTTTTTACACGAAGCTCGATTTCACATTCAGAGTCTGCGTCAAAATCGTTGATATGTTCGTCTATTTTTTTATAGCAATCATTTGAACTGTTTGTTATTGATTCATGTGTCCCTTCTATCTCTACAAGAAGTTCAAAGGAATCTCTTTTGGCAAGAGTTTTCAGTTCATCAAAAAGCTTAGGAAAGAAAGATGAAATAGGGATACTAGGCTTTATTGTTACATTTAAATAATCTAGTGTCTCATCGATAGAGCTATTTTGTAATTGATTTGAGTGATCTAAATAATCAAGTAACATGGCTTATGCCCTATCTTTAGGCTTAAATCTTTCATAGCCTTCCGGAGAGTTGATAACAACCAGTTTTTTACCATCATAAGTTTCTTCAGACCATATTTTATCTTCAAGATTCTCTATACCATCATCATAACTTATCGTAATTTCTTTGCTTAAGCGTATGCTTGATCTCTTGTATGGCACTTCTGATGGAACTAATGTAAATGATGAATCAAATTTTTTCTTTTTAGGTAGTTCTCTAAGCTTTGGCAAATCCTTTTGTAATTTCTCTTTTAATGCAGGGTTCTCGGGTTCGTAATTTTGGAAAGTATTTGAAATGAAATCATCAAATTTCATCGTACCCTGCTGCTTGAAAGCGGAAATAGTAGCATTTCTAAGTATGGTGTAATCTGATGGATAATCTTTTCTCAATCTGTTTAGGTATTTAATTACTTCACTTGACGCAGTTTTAGTGTTTAGAGAATCACCTCTTATTTCTTTTAGTTCGAGAAAATCTTTCCACCAATACACAGAAGGCTTTTTGTTTTTATCAAATACAAACACTTCAATAGGAATGCCATCTGCATCAAAAGTAGTTTTACATGCCTTATATACTTTGTCAGCAATTGCAAGACCAATTCTCGTTTTGAAATCTGTCTCGTCTAAAAATGTTTGATGTTCAATTTTTACACCCAAGTAAGATATACATTCATCTTCTCTGTATAAAAACTGAAGAAAGCTTCCTTTCTTGACGTGACCAGTTCCTTTTTTTGATAAATGACCGACACGGTTGTCTGTATCAATTTCTTTTTCAAGTAACCTCTTAGCTAAGTTTTCAGCTGTAGAGTTATTGAACAAATTTTGATTTTTGTAAAATGAATTTAGTGATTGATAAAATTCTGTTGTCTCCCTATTGAATTGGTATGCTCTTTTCTGAGTGTCTGCACTTACTTCGACAAGAAGATCAGATAGATAGCCCTCAAGATCATTTTCGTCGTCTGAAAATATTATTTTATTATGGTCTTTGTTTTCTACATCAATATGGTATAGAACACTGCTGATGATCCTTTTGACTTTAATATTGCTTTCCTCTAATAACGCTTCCATTTTGCATCCTTTAGTGAATGTTGATATTGGTATGATGTTTGAGCGAACTTAACGCCCCCATCAAGCGCCGCCGAAGGCGGTCGCTTGGATGGGCTTGTTAGCCGTACAATTGCTCAGTTCCAGCGGTTAAATTCATTGTTGATTTTATTGTATATGGCAGCCAAATCATCTTCAGCGATACCGATGCCACCACCATCTTTCCAACCTTTAACGATAGAACTGATGCGTCGATAAGAGTCCGGGTGTGTGGCTGAAGGCCACATAGAAAACATAAGCCTTTGTGATTGCTCTAAATCAGATGCTTGAGCACCCAGCTTGGCAAGAACATAACCAGAGTAATAATCAGCCTCTACCTCTTTATCCCAAGGATGCTTGATTATTGGGTTTAAGTTGTCGGTATGAGCATAAAAATGATGTCCAAGCTCATGAGCAAAAATTGATAGAGTTACAAATTCATTTCCACTGGTAAATTCCATGTGGCGCATGAAATTTGGATTGTAGATTATAAATCGATCATATCGCAGCAACCCATATGGATATTGTGTGTTATAAATTGGCTTTGAAGCCGCTAATGCATTCTGTACATGAAGAGAAGCATAGAAGCATAAGGGGCCGTTATATCCAGAAGCATTCAAAACTCGTTGAAACTGGTGTTTTGCATACTGACTGGGATTAAAAACTGTCGAAAATAAATCAACTGGTGCCCCAGTCGATGTTGCGATTGAATACACTATGTCTCCTTGTACTGCTAACAGAGGTTTATACGTACCGAGTTCGCATAACGTACTATCTATTTATTAATTGTCTTTTATAAAAAGATATGTTTATCAAAGTGTTAGGTCTGTTTCGGGCTGATTACCCATTTATCAGCTAGTTCGCATTTGCTGATTTTTTATCATGTTCGGTTGACATAATGTTCTCTCAATAAAGTCCAGAAAATATCTTTTTATTCAGGAGGTTATGAAGTGCTCCCATAACTATGCATATGCGAACCCCAGTGCTGTCCAATAGCGCCAGATCCGTGTAAAACAAGAGGGCATCCGGGGCTGTATCATTTGTCAGACACGCTACCGCCCGCCGGCTTAAACACTCTTTACCGGAAAAGCTATTCACTCACTTTGAGCAACTAATGTCGTCTATTTAGACAGGAACGCAGATTATACGGATGTTCCAGCTAATGAAAATGATTTGAATCGTGTTGTTGTCGGCAGATACGCTGTTGTGGCGGTCTCAACGCGTTTTCCCAGCTGCACACTCTTGGCTAAGCTTAAAAAATCACGGGTTAGGGCAAGGATGACACCATGGATATCAAGGATCAGATAGAAAACGGCATCATCGCCCATGGCGTGTGGAAAATGCGCATCCGGCGGGCCATCACCTCCGGCCAGAGCGATTGGACACCGGAGGTGGTGCGTCAGGATAACCAGTGTGAATTCGGCCAGTGGCTTTATGCCCTGGAAGATAAATCGTCACCTTTCTTTGAAGACGTAAAGTCCCTGCATGCGGAATTCCACATAACCTCCGCAGCCGTTCTGGCCATGGCCCTGGCAGGTAACAAGGATAAGGCGATAGAAGCCCTCAATGTCGGGGGCAAGTACGACACCATTTCCCATGCGCTGAGTGAGAAATTGATGGAGTGGAAGCGCAAGGCCTGATGTGGATATCTTTGATACCAGCCCGATATTGTGGTTCAGGCTGATTCCCTCGCTGCTTTTATCAAGCCGTTAAACCGCGCACTAACAGAATCAAGCTACGTCCGGAAGGTAGAATCCAGCGGTTGCCTTAAGGCATTTAACGCATTGCAGGTTGTGCCTGAAAAGCAGGGAAAGGTATGAAATTTCAGGATGAAGTTAAGCGACTGCTTAAAGGGTGGTAGCCGAGGCCGGACTCGAACCGGCACGCTTTTAAAGGCAACGGATTTTGAATCCGTCGTGTCTACCAATTCCACCACTCGGCCATAGTAGATCATCGGAAGGTTATGAGGGTGCAGCAGGAAAAAATCTGCGTTTCACACGCAGAAACTGCGTTGGAAACCCTTCCGAAAGCGAGCGGCAGTATATCAAAACCTTTTCAGCATGCAACAGACTTTCGTGCCCTTGTGCGCGTTTGTACCGGAACATTTCTCCGGCGGGGGGGTCAAATTTGCAGGGGGCGTGTGTTTGTACGATGTTTTCAGTGTGATTTCGTCACCGTCATTCCTGATAAACGGTCAATGCGCCGTTGTGATGGCTTTCCCTGATCGCCCGGGTGCCCGTAATTATCGGGTCCGCCACTGTTGTGAACGAAAGGAGTGTTATGCAGAGCAGAACCCTGGGCAGCACCTTCATCATTGCCGGCACGTCCATCGGTGCAGGGATGATTGCCATGCCACTGGTGACGGCGATGGTGGGTTTTCGGGCCGCCGTCATTTTGATGGTGGTGAACTGGTTGCTGGCGGCGGGTTCCGGTCTGCTGGTCGCCCAGGTCTGTTGTGCCCGCACCAATGTGACGACGCTGTTCGGCGCCGCCAGCGAACAGCTGGGTAGGCCCGGCCGGGTGGCGGCGACGCTGGCCACGATCTGCCTGCCCTATGCGCTCTGTGCGGCCTATATTGCCGGTGCTGCCGGTTACCTGGCCGGCTCCCTGGAGCACTGGTTTGGCCTGGTACTGCCCTTTGGCGGGGATGTCATTGCAGTCACCCTGGTGTTTGCCGCCGTTATCCAGGCTGGCACCCGTTATGTGGACTGGGTGAATCGTTCCCTGTTCCTGCTGCAGCTGGCTATGCTGGCGGTGCTTCTGGTGGCTTTGCTGCCGGCCGTTGACCTGGCCCGGCTGGACAGTCCCATGACCTCGCACAACTACCTTGTGGCAGCCCTGCCGCTGTTTTTTACCTCGTTTGGTTTCCAGGCCACGGTGCCCAGTATTGTCCGTTATCTGGAGGGGGACCCTAAACGTTTCCGGCCCGCCATCCTCTGGGGGGCGAGTTTACCGATGCTGGTCTATCTGCTCTGGACGGCGGCGTCCAACGGGGTGGTATCCCACGATGCGCTGGTGCAGATGAGCCGGGAGCAGGAGCCCGTCAGTGCCTTGGTGATTTCGCTTACCGAAGCCAGCCATTCTGCTGGTGTGACCTCAGCCATTAGCCTGTTTACCGCCTTGGCGCTGACCACCTCCTTCCTCGGTGTAGCGCTGGGTTTGTTCGACTACATGGCGGAAGCCATGGGACATACGGATTCCGCCAGGGGGCGCTGTCGAACTGCGGCTATCACGTTTCTGCCCCCGTTGATTGCTGTGTTACTGGTGCCGGGTGCTTTTATTGCTGCACTCGGATTTGCCGCGGTGGCTCTGGTGGTGCTGGCACTGTTGTTACCAGGATTGATGGTAAACAGGCTGTATGGCAGTCAGTTGGCTACCTGGCAACAGTCGCTGCTGTGGCTGGTAATGGCGGTTGGCGGAGTGATTATACTGGCTCAGTTGGCTGTTGCGGTGGGGTTGATGCCCCGTCTGGGTTGAGTGA
The DNA here is from genome assembly GCF_057552235.1 of Kistimonas ophiarachnellae. NCBI lineage: Bacteria > Pseudomonadati > Pseudomonadota > Gammaproteobacteria > Oceanospirillales > Endozoicomonadaceae > Kistimonas > Kistimonas ophiarachnellae. The sequence continues at coordinate 204,570 of NZ_BAAJPA010000008.1, forward strand.
AGCTGGTGGGATGAGGTGAATAGGATTGCTGCTGGCTGAGGGCTTCAGCGGGAAGGGGGATTGACTATTCCCCGCGTTCCAGGGCCTTGAGAGCGATGCCGACGACCAATACCCCAATGGCTTTGCCCTTATCCATGACGGGCACGGAAACCTGTACCGACATGCTTCGGGTACTTTTGTCAAACTCAGGCTCACCGATAACGATCTTGCCTTTGCCATTGTTATAGGCCTTGATCCACTTGTCTTCATCGCCCTGCCAGTAATCCGACGTGAACTGGGTGACGGCAACATTGGCGCCCTTGTTGTCACAAAGGAACATTTCAGAGTACCGGGGTTTGTGTTTATTCGATACTTTGCGCAAAAACTGTGCAGCAGGATGGTGAAAGGCCCGAATCATCAGGTTGTTGGGCGACCCTTTTTGCTTCATGACCTGCTTCCAGCTTTTATCCATTTTCCTGATGGCGCTGAGTCTCATATTCAGTTCATTCTGCTTTCTGACCGCATCAATGACTTTGTCCAAGCTGACCCAGGTTTTGATCATCCGGATATCCTCCTCCAGCTGCGCTTTCATGACAGAACTCAGGCGGGCTTGGGCCTGCAGGGGGGTATGAAAGCTCAGTAGCAGGGTCATCAGTGCCAGGAGGCAGAGGCGATGCATGGACGTTCCCTCGTCACAAATCAAGGTGGTAATAGAATCACTATAGAAGACTCTTGCGCCCTTGGCCTCTCCCGGGGAGGGGGCGGTTATGTAGAACATTGTCGTCTGTTACAGGCAACAGGTATGGAATGCCCTATAATCATGCACAGCTGTACAAGAATAATAACGATAATGTGGCAGCATGAAGCGTTTTATCCGGTTATCTTCTCTCATGTCTCCCTATCTCGCTGGCGGGTTATGCCTGTTTCTGGCTGGTTTTTTTCTGGTTTCCTTTTGGTTGGCTGAAGAGTCAGCTTTGCTCCCCGGCGATGTATCCGGCGAATCTGCCGGTTCGGCTATTACTCAGAGTCATCCGATCATTGCTCCAAATACACAATTGTCGGACTCTTCTGGTGCATTCGATAATGGCCTGCCCCGCTCATTGCGGGGAACCGTGCCGGATGGTGTGATCCAGCTGGATGCGGACGGCAACCTGGTCATTACCCGCGGTATTCGGGATCGATTTGATTACTACCTTGCCACACTGGGGGAAATCTCACTGGTTCAGCTGGTCGACAGGATTGAGTCTGAGCTGACAGCAGGCTATGCCCCGGAAGTGGCTACTCAACTGAAAGCGTTGCTGCATCAGTACATTGATTACCGTGAAGCCTTAATGGTTGAAGCGCTTGAGGCGTTGCCGCCCCCGGAGCATCAGGTGGATATCGCCGCCTACCAGCAGCGTTGGCAGAAACTGTTTGATCTGCGCCGGCGCCACTTTCCTTCCGATGTCGCGGACGCTTTCTGGGGAACGCAGGAACGGTATGACCAGTACGCACTGGAACGCATCCGTCTCCGAGATGATCAGAATATCTCTGATGAAGAGCGTTATGCAGCGCTATCCGCACTGGCTGAGGCTTACACGGACGTGGCCAGTGCTTCAATCGCTGCTCATCGACCATTGGCGTTGTTGGCGGCGCTGCAGTCAGTCGCATCCGAACAGACAGATACTGCGGCGTTATACGCCCAACGGACTTCTGTCTGGGGAGATGCTGCCGCTGAGCGGCTGGCGGCCCTGGATCAACAACGGCAGGCGTGGGAGCAGCGTCTCCAGACCTACCAGCAAGAGCGAACCGCGCTGGAAGCAGCCGGTGTTGATGAAGCTGCGCTGGCCACATTGCAGCGTCAGCACTTTTCTGACCATGAACTGCGGCTTGTGCAGGTCATGGAACGTTTGCAGTAGTAGTAAACATCCGGCGTTTTCCGGATGAATCCTTGGAACTCTGGGCAGTCGGGAGTGACATCAATAACAACAAGAATCAACGAAATCGGGATTGAACAGCGCAATGACAACACAGGTAATGAAAGCAGGTATCGCCGGACTGACGCTGGCGGTATTGCTGGCTGTCAGCCAGCCATCACAGGCGTTCTGGTTCTGGAAAAAGAAAGATACCTATACCGAAACCCGGTACCCCATCGTTCTGGTCCACGGCATGTTGGGCTTTGATTCAGTTTTGGGTGTTGATTACTGGTACCGGATCACCGGTGAGCTGTCCCGCAGTGGCGCCGAAGTCTATGTCGCGCAGGTCACCGCGCTGGACAGTTCCGAAGCCCGTGGGCTGGAGCTGATCACCCAGCTGGAAAACCTCAAGGCGATTACCGGGGTCGAGGGGTTTAACCTGATCGGGCACTCCCATGGTGGGCCAACCAGCCGGGTGGCTGCCAGTCTTCGGCCGGACCTGGTGAAGTCTGTTACCAGTGTCGGCTCACCCCATAAGGGCAGCCCGGTGGCGGATGTTGTGCTGGGTGTCAGTGAAAATGCTGTAGCAGAAACTGTGGTGGCCGGTGTACTGAATGGTTTGGGAGCGTTGATCAATGGCCTCTCCAGCAACCCGACCGATAAGGGGCAGGATGCCATGGCTTCTCTACAGGCTCTCAGCCTGGCAGGCAGCGCCGCTTTTAATCAACAGTATCCGGAAGCAATTCCTGCTGATTGCGGTGAAGGGGAATATGAAGTCAACGGTATCCGTTATTACTCTTGGAGTGGAACGAAACCCTTTACCAATCCGCTGGATGTCACGGATTACGCCCTGACGCTGGTGGCCCAGGCGATCGATGAGCCAAATGACGGGCTGGTAGGCCGTTGCAGTTCCCACATGGGTATGGTGATTCGGGATAACTACAAGATGAATCATCTGGATGAAGTGAACCAGATTTTGGGGGTTCACAGCCTGCTGGACACGGATCCGGTTACGGTATACCGGCAGCATGCCAACCGGCTAAAAAACGCAGGATTGTGAGCATGATGGGAAGGGCTGAAAATGCCCTTCCGTTGCTTGTTAGGATTACTCTTCGTCGGGGGATGTTTGGCGAATAAAATACGGCAAGAATGTTGCCTGCATCATCTGTCTTGAAAATGAATCCTTGTAATTAATTATTTAAATTGTCACATTTTTTTGTGTGATTGATATTCGCCCTCATAAGCTACATCGTTTCTTGCTATCTTAGCCATTGCTTCATCTCTTGTGTGTGCCTCAATATGACAAACCCGTTCAAATCCTCTTTTCACTAAACTATTCATATATAACAACCGAGCACAAGAACCTATCAAAACATGAATGCATATAGAGAACACCCAAAGCATTATTGAATATGTTTCATATTTTTTGGTTTTTTCCTTAGCATATAAGTGTGTTGTCAACTTTATTTTCTCATTGTCTGGCATTTCAGAATATCTAACTGAAACATTTTCCCAAAAAATATATGCATATTCACTGTCAGCGTTGAGAACATCCTGTGGTAAAAATATGGATTGGTTATATTTATTATTAATGGCTGTGGACATGACAACTTTCAAAAAAGCAAACATAAGTATCATTAAAAAAAACAAAAAGGATGTTGAATACATTTTCTTGATAAGAAACCAGAGCCATGGAAAAAGCATAGCTATTACTGAGAACTGATCGCTTACAACAATATCTTTGTAAGTAGGGTGTTTATAGACATAGAAATTATTCAAAGAAGAGCCCTCAATAAACGTCTCTATATTGGCAGTAAATAGATATGAAATATAACATCTCTTTATTATATATATGATTAACAATAAAGCATATAACAGCGAATAATCAATTTCTATTAGGAGATCATAAAAAGCGATTTGGTTGTGTGAAATACGTGTCCCTGATAAAGAACCATTGATTGCCTTTTTTTCTGATCGTTGTGTCCTTGAGGCTTTTATAGACATATTGGTTGGTGATGGGGTAAAGGATGTTCAGTGCGGCTTCAATCATGCGAGCATCTCCCAGCCCTTTAATCTGGAAACTCTTTTTGAACAGGCGCTGGAATTCAGGGAGAAACTGGCTGGTGGTGGGTTGCTCCAGGTAGATATATTGCTGATCCACTTTGGCCATTGTCAGGCCTTCGCTTTTTTTTGTGTTGTGACCTGTTTGACGCTTTCGGATGTCAAAGCGGTAAAACTGAGCTGTAAATAATGTATCAAGAACCTTGTCTTTCAGTGGTTGGGCTCTGGCTTCAGGGTCGATGCTGTTCTGTGGTGCAGGTTGGTCCAGGCTCTCATTTTCCACAGCAGAGAGTTCCGCTATGGAGGTTTGGGTAATCACTGCCACCAGGATGGCGAGTACAAAAAAGAGGGTATATTTCACGCCATGAATCCTTTCTTAGCGCACTTCTTTTTCTGAGAGACTTATTTGCCCGCCGAAATTTGACTGTGAGCGACAATCCTCCCGTCTTACCTCTTTATTTAAGACGGTTTCGCTGGATGGCGCGTAGGCGGAGGATAATACGGCCTGACTTTCGGTCGGACTTTCGTTATGCTTGCCGCCTTTTTTATTCAGTGAGGTTTTACGCTGGATGCACGTCAGCGACTTTCACTTTGATCTGCCAGATGATCTGATCGCCCGTTACCCCATGCCTGAACGTACCGGCAGTCGCCTGCTGGTGGTCAATGGTAACGACTCCCTGGAACACAAGCACTTCAGTGATATCGTGGAGCACCTCAACGAGGGTGACCTGCTGGTGCTGAATGATACCCGGGTGATTCCGGCGCGCCTGTTTGGCCAGAAAGCCACCGGTGGGAAGATCGAAGTCATGGTCGAGCGGGTGCTGGATGAGCATCATGTGCTGGCGCAGATTCGGGCGAGTAAATCCCCCAAGCCGGGTTCCCGTGTGATCCTGGAGCAGGATGTGGAAGCGGAAATGGTGGAACGCCAGGATTCCCTGTTCCTGTTGAAATTCCTCACTGATGAGCCGGTTCTGAAAGTGCTGGATCGTCTCGGCCATATGCCGTTGCCGCCTTACATCACCCGTGAAGATGAGCTGAGTGATCGTAGTCGTTACCAGACGGTTTACGGCTGTAAGGACGGTGCGGTTGCCGCACCGACGGCCGGCCTGCATTTTGATGATGCCCTGTTTGAGCGCCTGGCAGAGAAGGGTATTGAGAAAGCCTTTGTCACCCTGCATGTGGGTGCCGGTACGTATCAGCCAGTACGCGTGGATTCTATTGAAGACCACCACATGCATTCGGAATACCTGGAAGTTTCCGAAGAGGTCTGCGAAGCGGTGCGTCGTACTCGTGAGCGGGGCGGCCGCGTGGTTGCCATTGGCACGACTTCCGTGCGCAGCCTGGAAACTGCAAGCCGTGACGGTGAGCTGAAACCCTACGCCGGCGAAACGGATATTTTCATTTACCCCGGTTACCAGTTCCAGACCGTGGATATGCTGGTGACTAATTTTCATCTGCCGGAATCGACCCTGCTGATGCTGGTGTCGGCCTTTGCCGGCTATGACGAGATCATGCACGCCTACCGGGAGGCCGTGGCCGAGCGCTACCGCTTCTTCAGTTATGGCGATTCGATGCTGCTGACCCGCAAGGGCTGAGGCCCTGTCGTTATTCATGACACAGGCAGCACAGAGTTTATTGCGTTTACGGAGTCTGCAGACAGTCAATGCGTAAAGAATGTTTCATGTCGTTCGAGAAGCTGGGACAGGACGGTCTTGCCCGTCGTGGCCGGCTGACCTTTCCCCGTGGCACGGTGGAGACCCCCTGCTTCATGCCAGTGGGCACCTATGGTACCGTCAAGGGCATGCTGCCCCGGGATATCCATGAGATTGGCGCCGAGATCATCCTGGGCAATACCTTCCACCTGATGCTGCGTCCGGGTACCGAGATTATTCGTCAGCACGGTGATCTGCACGACTTCAACGGTTGGGAAAAACCGATCCTGACCGATTCCGGTGGCTTCCAGGTATTCAGCCTGGGTGAGCTGCGCAAGATTACCGAGGAAGGGGTGTCCTTCCGTTCACCGGTGGATGGCGCCAAGGTGTTCATGAGCCCGGAAATCTCCATGCAGGTGCAGCGGGAGCTGGGTTCCGACATCGTCATGATCTTTGACGAGTGCACACCGGGTGATGCGGATAAGAGCCAGGCGGCGGATTCCATGGAGCTTTCCCTGCGCTGGGCGGCCCGTAGCCGTGAAGCCCATGCAGACAGTCCGTCCGCACTGTTCGGTATTATCCAGGGCGGTATGTTCGAAGACCTGCGCCAGCGTTCTCTCGACGGTTTGCTGGAAGTGGGTTTTGATGGCTATGCGATCGGAGGCCTGAGTGTCGGTGAAAGCAAGGAAGACATGCACCGCATTCTCAGCCATACCCCGCACCGGATTCCGGAAGAATATCCCCGTTACCTGATGGGCGTGGGTAAGCCGGAAGATATCGTCGAAGCGGTTCGTCGTGGTGTGGATATGTTTGACTGCGTCATGCCGACCCGCAATGCGCGCAACGGTCACCTGTTCACCGACGAGGGTGTACTGAAGATCCGTAACGCCGTCCACAAGCATTCCGAAGAACCACTTGAAGCCGGTTGTGACTGCTATACCTGTCGCAATTTCAGTCGCGCCTATCTCCATCACCTGGACAAGTGCAATGAAATGCTGGGCTCCATGCTCAATACCATTCATAACCTGCGCTACTACCAGCGGGTGATGGCTGGATTGCGGGCAGCCATTGAACAAGGTAAATTGGAGCACTTTGTGAGCGGGTTCTACGCTAAACGGGGCATGCCGGTACCGGAACTCTGATACCGGACGCCGTCTGTTATCCGGATGCTGGCCGACGGCGGCATCGGAACCATGAATGTTAATCTCAACGCGTTGTAAGCAGGAGTAACCGGGGAAATGATTCCTTTTATCAGTCAGGCGTTTGCAGATGGAGCCGCAGCGGCTCCCCAGCCGATGGGCGGCATGTTCCAGTTCGTGATGCTGGGTGTATTCTTCCTGATCTTCTGGCTGTTGATCTGGCGCCCCCAGAGCAAGCGTGCCAAGGAGCACAAGAACCTGATCGGCGGGTTGTCCAAGGGGGATGAGGTGGTAACCTCCGGCGGTATCCTGGGCCGTGTCTCCGGTGTGACCGACGACTACGTCACCCTGCAGGTGGCGAACAACATGGAACTGAACTTCCAGAAGTCTTCCGTCGTGGCCGCCCTGCCGAAGGGAACCATCAAGGCGATCAAATAACAGGAATGGACAGGGCTGGCCGCTAAGTGCGGCCAGCTCTTTTTTGTCTGTGCGGAGGGTTTCTCCCGGTCGGTCCTGGGCCGTACCGGCAGGTGGTTGCCCGTGTACAGTTCAGGCATTCAGGCCTTGTCAGTAGCAGGAAACAAGAGAGCCATGCTCAATCGTTACCCTTTATGGAAATACCTCGTCATCCTGGTTGTGGTGGCGGTTGGTATCATTTACGCATTACCGAACCTGTACCCGGATGATCCGGCGGTGCAGATTTCCGGTACCAGCTCCTCCCAGACCATCGGTCAGCCCGCGCTGGATAAAGCCACTGCCATCCTTGAAAAGGCTGATATCGCCATCAAGGGTGAGGAAGTGAATAAGGGCTCCGTGCTGATCCGTCTTGAGAACTCGGAGCAGCAGCTGTTGGCCCGGGCGTTGATCAAGGACAGTTTGGGCGACGACTACGTGGTGGCGCTGAACCTCGCACCCACAACACCGGAGTGGCTGACCTCCATTGGCGCCCACCCGATGAAGCTGGGTCTGGACCTGTCCGGTGGTGTGCACTTCCTGCTGGAAGTCGATACCGACAAGGCCGTGCAGACACGGATGGAAGTGTACAACACTGAAATCCGGACACTGCTGCGCAAGGAAAAACTGCGCTACCGCAGTCTGCCCGGCGGTGGTGAAACCGGTGTGCGTGAGCTGGGTTTCCGCTCTGAAACCGTCCGTGACAAGGCGGTTAAGGCAATCGGCAAGGATTTTCCCGACCTGATGGTGGAAGCCAGTACCCGCGGTGACCTGTTCACTGTGCGTTATCAGCTGACTGAGCAGCGTATCAAGGAAATTGCCGATTACGCGGTACGCCAGAACCTGGTGACAGTCCGTAACCGGGTGAACGAACTGGGTGTTTCCGAGCCGCTGGTGCAGCGCCAGGGTCGTAACAACATTGTTGTCGAGCTGCCCGGTGTGCAGGATACCGCTGAGGCCAAGCGTATCCTTGGTAAGACCGCCAACCTGGAATTCCGTCTGGCAGCACCTTATGACGCATCTGCTGCCGTCAGTGAGAATTTCTCTTTCCGTAATGATGAGCGTCGTACCGCTCGCCTGGAGCGTGATGTCATCCTGACCGGTGACCAGGTCTCCAATGCCCGTTCTACCTTTGATCCGCAAAGTGGCGGCCCGCAGGTCAACATTGATCTCGACAACCGTGGTGGCCAGCTGATCAACCGCGCGACCCGTAACAATGTCGGTCGCAGCATGGCGGTACTGTTTATCGAACAGAAGCCCGTAACCCGTTACGAGACCAAGATGGTCGACGGGCAGGAAGAGCGGGTGAAGGTGCAGTCTTTCCGTGAAGAGAAGAGCATCATCAGCCTGGCGACGATTCAGAGTGCCTTGGGTAACAGCTTCCGGATTACCGGTCTGGATTCCGCGGCCGAAGCCTCGGAGCTGGCTCTGCTGCTGAGAGCGGGTTCTCTTGCGGCGCCCATGCACTTCGTTGAAGAACGTACCGTCGGCCCGAGCCTGGGTAAGGAAAATATCCAGATGGGTATTAATTCCACCATCGTTGGCTTTGTGCTGCTGCTGGTATTCATGGTGGTGGTGTACCGGGTCTTTGGTCTGTTTGCCAACGTTGCCCTGTCCCTGAACCTGGTGTTGATGGTGGCGGCCATGTCCCTGCTGGGGGCGACGCTGACCATGCCGGGTATTGCCGGTATCGTCCTGAGCCTGGGTATGGCGGTTGACGCCAACGTGCTGATTTTCTCCCGGATTCGTGAAGAGCTGCGTAACGGGCTTTCCGTGCAGAAAGCGATTCACGAGGGCTATGACCGCGCGTTTGTGTCGATTTTTGACGGTAACATCACGACGTTGCTGGTGGGTGTCATCCTCTATGCCGTGGGTACCGGGCCGATCAAGGGCTTCGCTGTCACCCTGTCGCTGGGTATCATCACGTCCCTGTTCACGGCCATTGTCGTGACCCGTGCGCTGACGAACCTGGTGTACGGCGGTCGTCGCGATCTCAAGAAACTGGCTATTTGAGGGCTTATCCATGGCAGGTGAAAAAAGCACGTCCGATACTGCTGGAAAGCCGGACATGAAGGTCATCAATTTCATGAAGGTGCGGACACTGGCCACTGTGCTGTCCGCCATCCTGGTGCTGGGCTCCCTGGTGAGTCTGGCGGTTAACGGCATCAACTGGGGGCTGGATTTTACCGGCGGTACCCTGGTGGAGCTGTCCTATGACAAGCCGGCGGATATCAGTGAAATCCGTGATCAACTGGAAGCGATGGGTCACGGTGACGCTATTGCCCAGGAGTTTGGTTCAGAGTCAGATGTCCTGATCCGTATTCCCGGTGATATGGCGACGCTGGGTAACCGTGTGTCTGAGACCCTCGCGGCGCAGTACGACGGCACGGTAAAGGTCAAGCGGGTTGAGTTCGTCGGTCCCCAGGTGGGTGATCGTCTGCGTGAGCAGGGCGGGCTTGGCATGCTGATGGCGCTGGGTCTGGTTATGGCGTATATCGCTTTCCGGTTCCAGTTCAAGTTTTCCGTAGGTGCGGTAACCTCGCTGGCCCACGATGCGATTGTTGTCCTGGGTGTGTTCTCGTTCTTCCAGCTGCAGTTTGACCTGACGGTTATGGCGGCAGTGCTGGCGGTTATCGGTTACTCGCTGAACGATACCATCATTGTGTATGACCGGGTGCGGGAAAACTTCCGTAAGATGCGTAAAGGTACGGCGATTGAAATTATCAACGTCTCCCTGACGCAGACTTTAGGTCGGACATTGGCAACCTCGGGTACCACGATCATGGTGCTGCTGTCCCTGTTCTTCCTGGGTGGCGACATGATCCACAACTTCTCCGTAGCGTTGCTGATCGGTATTGTTATTGGTACGTCGTCGTCCATATACATTGCCTGCAACATTCTGCTTTACATGAAGATCAGCCGTGAAGACCTGATTATTCCAGTGAAGAAAGATGATGAGCTGGATGATATGCCTTAAATAAAGGTGGTATCACTGTTGCACAAAAAGCCCTCGTATAACAGCGGGGGCTTTTTTGTGGGGGGCGGTTAAGCGTAGTTGCGGACATCAAGGATTTGTCCGGTCATGTTGCCTTCGATACTGGCCTGGTAGGCGTTGGCTGTTTGCTCGGCGGAGAGCGTGCCTTCAGTGCCCATACCCATAGCCTGTGCGGTTTCTGTCACAAAAGCCGGGCTGACTGTGTTCACGCGCAATGATTCTCCCAGTTCAAGGGGGGGGTAGCCCGAACGAATCCTTCCAGTGCGCCATTCACCATGCTGAGGGAGTTGAGAGGTATGGGGTTGATTGATATGGGCAGGTTGGGGAGTCGGACGACTCCCCGGGTAATCATTACTTCAGGCTTTCACTGACAAACGGCTGGATGCGTGTCAGGATTTCGCGGAAGCACTTGGGGTTGCCACAGACGATCTGGCCTTTCTCCAGGTGCTTGTCGCCACCGCGGAAGTCGCCCACGAAACCACCGGCTTCGGTGATCAACAGGCAGCCTGCCGCCATGTCCCACTCGTGCAGGCCGAATTCCCAGAAACCGTCGAAACGACCGGCTGCCACGTAGGCCAGGTCCAGGGAGGCGGCGCCTGCGCGGCGGATGCCGGCAGTGTCACCCACCAGGTTGCGGAACATGCCCAGGTAGCTGTCCATGTTGGACATCTGGTTTTCGCGGAACGGGAAACCGGTGCCGATCAGGGCGCCTTTCAGGCTGGTGCGGTCGCTGACACGGATACGCTTGCCATTCAGGGTGGCGCCACGGCCACGGCTGGCAGTGAATTCTTCCTGACGGATCGGGTCAAGGATAACGGCGTGTTCGATTCTGCCCTTGTACTGGCAGGCGATAGAGACCGCAAACTGCGGCATGCCGTGGATAAAGTTGGTGGTGCCGTCGAGAGGATCGATGATCCAGAGGTAGTTCTCGCCTTCGCCGGTGCCGGGCTGATGGCCGCTCTCCTCACCCATGAAGCCGTGGTCGGGGTAGGACTTCTTGAGCATCGAGATAATGGCGCGTTCTGCCGCTTTGTCGACGTCGGTCACGTAGTCGTTGGCGCTCTTGGCCTGTACCTTGATGACGTCCAGCTGCTGATATGCCTGGGCGATAATGTCGCCAGCCTTGCGTGCAGCACGCAGGGCGATGTTAACCATCGGTTGCATGAGGGTCGCTGTGCCTGTGCAGTATTAAAGAACCGAATGCCTTCACGTTATGATGAGTATGTGAAAACGGACACCGCCGTTTTCGGGCGTGAAGGTCAGCAAAACAGGGCATTCTACTCCTGAGTTTTGCGCGGGTCACTACCGGATAATCGCAATGGTCAGATTTCTTCCCGCAGGGTGGGAAATGACGCCAATGGGTGGCCGGATCTGGTAGACTGCGCCGCTGGATGCGGTCGTGGCTTTATTCGGTCTGGCCGGTCAGATTTTTTTCTATTCTTTTTGCCGGTGGCTGCGCTAAGGCGTGGGTTGCCAAAACGGTTTCAGGTGGTTGGTTTATGTCTCTGGATAATGTGCGCATCGTTCTGGTGAATACGTCGCATCCCGGCAATATCGGGTCTGCTGCGCGGGCGATGAAAACCATGGGGCTTTCACAGTTGGTGCTGGTAGAGCCCAAGGCCTTCCCGGCACCGGAGGCAGTGACCCTGTCGTCAGGGGCGACAGATATCCTCGATAATGCCGTGGTTTGTGCCACGCTGGAGGAGGCTGTGGCTGACTGTGGTTTGATCATTGGCGCCAGCGCCCGGGTTCGAGGAATCTCTCTACCGTTGATGGAGCCGGGAGAGTGTGCGGAAACGGCAGTGGCTGAGGCGGGTGATTGCTCAGTAGCGCTCGTTTTCGGACGTGAGGATCGCGGGCTGACCAATGATGAGTTGAAGCTTTGCCACCGGCAAACCCATATTCCTTCCAATCCCGAGTTCAGTTCATTGAACCTGGCGTCCGCTGTTCAGGTCTTATGTTATGAGTTGCGTAAGGCGGATTTGAAACAGCAGCAGGCGTCCCTGGTGCCGGAATATCGCACCCATGATCTGGCCAGCTCTGAGGCAATGGAGCATTTTTACGGTCATCTGCAGGAAGTGCTGGCGGATATCGAGTTTTTCAAGCACAGTAACCCCGACAAGATCATGGCGAAGCTGCGTCGTCTGTACGGGCGTGTCCGTCCTGATCGGGTTGAACTGAATATACTCAGGGGGATTCTGTCGGAGATGCAGGTTGCGATCGGTAAGCAGCCCGCCGGCGGAAGAAAGGAAACACAATCGGTCTGAAGTCTATGTTTGAGCGAATACGTGAGGATGTCAGCAGTGTCTTTGCCCGGGATCCGGCGGCACGCAATACGTTTGAAGTCCTGACCAACTACCCGGGGCTGCATGCCCTGTTGTTGCACCGGCTGGCCCATAAGGTCTGGCTGGCGGGGTTCAAATGGCTGGCCCGATGTATTTCCACGTTCAGTCGCTGGCTCACCGGTATTGAAATCCATCCGGGGGCTACTATCGGCCGACGTTTTTTCATTGACCACGGTATGGGTGTTGTCATTGGAGAGACGGCTGAAATCGGGGATGACGTAACCCTTTATCAGGGTGTTACCCTGGGTGGAACAACCCTGAATAAAGGCAAGCGCCACCCAACACTGGGTAATGGCGTGATTGTCGGCGCCGGCGCCAAGGTGTTGGGGCCATTCACGGTGGGCGATAATGCCAAGGTGGGCTCTAATGCGGTGGTCACCAAGGCTGTGCCGGAAGGGGCAACCGTAGTGGGCATTCCCGGGCGCATTATCCGCAAGCGCCAGGTGGATGAAGTCCGGCGTCAGGCCATGGCAGAAAAGATGGGCTTCGATGCCTATGCCGTGACCAGTGACATGCCCGACCCGACGGCCCAGGCGATCACGTCCATGCTGGATCATCTCCATGCGGTGGAATTCCGGATCGAAACCATGTGTCAGGCCCTGCGCGATAAGGGGATGGACTGTGGTGAAGCGGGCTTGCCCAAGCTCAAGGATGAAGACTTTGAGTCTGTTTCCGTCAAGCAGCAGAAAGAACGTGTTGCTGAGGATGCCTGATCTTCTTCATTGATTGTTTCCCTGCGCAATAGGGCGTTATGCGCTATCTCGCAGGGAAACTGTCTCTATATCCTGCTGTAATTTACTTTTTCTCTGTTATAATCCGCAGCGCTTAAAACCTGTCTGTTGCACAGTGTTGGTCTTCACCAAAGTGCTTTTTTGCCAATGACAAGGAAAATCGACAGTTCCAATCTGAAATCGTCAGGCATGCTGGCGGTTCGGTTAGGTTTAATACTTGACTAATTTGCTCGGGTATTTGATACTTACCCTCGGATTTACTGTTTTACCGCCGGGGGAGTGATTTACTATGCGTCTGACGACCAAAGGCCGCTATGCGGTCACAGCGATGCTGGACCTGGCGCTGCATGCTGGTGAGAAGCCAGTCGCTCTGGCGGATATTTCTGAGCGCCAGGGAATCTCTCTTTCCTATCTTGAGCAACTGTTTGCGCGCCTGCGCCGTAATGCGCTGGTGGGCAGTGTGCGTGGCCCCGGTGGTGGTTATTGCCTGAGTCGGAGCAGCGAGGAAATCTTCGTCGCTGAAGTCATTGATGCGGTCAATGAGTCCGTGGATGCAACCCGGTGTCAGGGCGACGGGGATTGCCAGCAGGGCGATGTCTGCCTGACCCATCATCTGTGGTGCGACCTCAGCAAGCAGATCCATGAATTTTTAAGCGGAATCAGCCTTGCGGACCTGGTTCGGCGCAAGGAAGTGCAGAAAATAGCCTGCAGGCAGGATGGCGAGCAGGGAGCCGATCGGTTGTTGACCCCTGAAGAACAAGAGCAGCGTATCAACGCTGAATCGTTCTGAGGCCGATCTGACATTGAGAAAACGTCGCTCTGGCGAGCGAACAGCCAAGCGCACAAGAAGCAGATAAGCGCGCGGGAGATAATTCTGTATGAAACTGCCTATTTACCTTGATTATTCCGCAACCACACCGGTCGATCCGCGCGTGGCCGAGAAGATGATGCAGTGTCTGACCACCGAGGGTAACTTCGGTAACCCGGCCTCCCGATCACACCTGTTCGGCTGGAAGGCGGAAGAGGCAGTGGAAAATGCCAGGAAGCAGGTTGCTGAACTGGTCAATGCCGATCCTCGTGAGATTGTCTGGACGTCCGGTGCGACGGAATCCGATAACCTGGCCATCAAGGGTGTTGCCCGCTTCTATCAGAAAAAAGGCCGTCACATCATCACCTCGAAAATCGAGCACAAGGCGGTTCTGGATGCCTGTCGCCAGCTTGAGCGTGAAGGGTTTGAGGTCACTTACCTGTCACCTGATAGTGAGGGTCTGATCCAGCCCCAGGCTGTGGCGGATGCAATCCGGGAAGACACCATTCTGGTGACCCTGATGCACGTCAATAACGAGATCGGCACTATCACCGATATCAAGGCCATCGGTGAAATCACCCGTGAGCGCAAGGTGTTGCTCCACGTTGATGCTGCCCAGAGTGCCGGCAAGCTTCCGATTGATCTGGAAGACATGAAAGTCGATCTCATGTCCTTCTGTGCTCACAAAATCTATGGTCCCAAAGGGGTTGGCGCACTGTATGTCCGCCGTAAGCCCCGTGTCCGTATCGAAGCCCAGATTCATGGTGGTGGCCATGAGCGGGGCATGCGTTCCGGCACCCTGCCTACCCATCAGCTGGTTGGCATGGGTGAGGCCTTCCGCATCGCCGGTGAAGAGATGGTGATGGAGAATCAGCGCCTGCTGGATCTGCGGAACCGCTTCATCAATCACTTGTCCGATATGGAAGAGGTGCATGTGAATGGCAGCCTGGAGCAGCGTGTGCCGGGTAACCTCAATGTCAGCTTTGCTTTCGTCGAGGGTGAATCCCTGATCATGTCGCTGAAAGATATTGCCGTATCTTCCGGTTCTGCCTGTACCTCTGCCAGCCTTGAGCCCTCCTATGTGCTTCGGGCGCTGGGTCTGAGTGATGAGCTGGCACACAGCTCGCTGCGTTTCAGTTTCGGTCGCTTTACCACGGAAGAAGATGTGGATTATGCCGCAGACAAGGTCCGTCAGGCGGTACTCAAGCTACGTGAGCTGTCTCCCCTGTGGGACATGTACCAGGATGGCGTCGACCTGAACACGGTCGAATGGGTAGCTCACTGACCACCTTGACAGTGCCGGCCTGACCGGTCGGCGGGAGAAAAGACGATGGCTTACAGCGAAAAAGTAATCGATCACTACGAAAACCCCCGTAACGTCGGCAAGATGGATGCCTCTGACTCCCATGTGGGTACCGGCATGGTCGGTGCACCGGCGTGTGGTGATGTCATGCGACTGCAGATCCGGGTGAATGATGAGGGCGTGATTGAAGACGCCAAATTCAAGACCTACGGCTGCGGTTCCGCCATTGCTTCGAGCTCTCTGGCAACAGAGTGGATGAAGGGTAAAACCCTCGAAGAGGCGGAAACCATTAAGAATACCACCATTGCCGAAGAGTTGGCGCTGCCGCCGGTGAAGATCCATTGCTCCGTGCTGGCGGAAGATGCGATCAAGGCGGCGATTGAAGATTACCGCAGCAAACAGTAGCGATAAGCCTGAATGGGCTTGCGGTGAACGGATCGGAAGGAAGCCGGCCCGGAATAGGGTGAGGGTTCCTTTTGAGCCGGGTTTGATGAACTGGGTTGTATGACAGGGTGATTCATGGCTGTAACCATGACAGAAGCGGCGGCCAAGCATGTACGTCGGCAATTGAGTGGCCGCGGTCGCGGTGTTGGTATCCGTCTCGGTGTGAAGACCAGCGGCTGTTCCGGCATGGCCTATGTGCTGGAGTTTGTCGATGAGGCCCGGGAAGAGGATCTGATGTTTGAAAGTCATGGTGAACAGTTGTTCATTGATCCGAAGAGTCTGGGTTACCTGGATGGCACGGAGCTTGATTTTGTTCGCGAAGGTTTGAATGAAGGCTTCCGTTTCAATAACCCTAACGTAGCCAGTGAGTGTGGCTGTGGAGAGAGCTTTAATGTCTGATCACCAGGCGGGGCTTGATCTTCAGCAGAATTATTTCGAATTGCTCCAGATGCCGGTGGCGTATGCGATTGACCGCCAGGTGCTGGATGCCCGTTATCGTGAGCTTCAGAAGGCCGTACACCCTGACCGCTTTGCAGCACAGGGTGAGCAGGGGCAGCGTCTGGCCGTTCAATATGCGGCGTTCGTTAACCAGGCCTATGATACTTTGAAGTCTGCCCTGTCCCGGGCCATCTATCTTCTTGAACTGGAAGGGGTTGCCGTCAACTCGGATCGTCATACCGTGGCAGATTCGACATTCCTGATGCAGCAGATGGAGCTCCGTGATGAGCTGATGTCGGTGCGTGACAGTGCGGATCCTGAAGCAGCTGTCGCCCAGTTGCTCGACGAAGCACGGCAGATGCTGGCAGGGCTGGAAGCGGAATTTGTCGGCCTCTGGGAAAGCCGGACGGATGAGAGTCTGAAGCAGGCTGCCAGCACCACTCACAAAATGCATTTCCTGGTGAAATTCATTGCAGAAGCCGAACAGCTTGAAGAGGAGCTGCTGGACTACTGACAGATTCTGTCGGGTCGTCAGATTCAGGCCCGGGTAGAAAAGTTCATGGCTTTCGGCTGGACTCTCTGCACCATACGGATATTATCCCTGCATATTTTTCATTCCTGTAGCGATTGATCGCTATAAGACGAAGTATTAAAGGCGGCAAATGGCATTACTGCAGATTTCCGAGCCCGGCCAGAGCCCGGCGCCTCACCAGCAGAAGCTGGCGGTGGGGATTGACCTGGGCACCACCAACTCGCTGATCGCTTCGGTTCGAAGCGGTGTGGCGGAAACCCTTCCTGATCACGATGGTCATGCCATCCTTCCCTCTGTTGTGCATTACGGTGAACAGGTGACTGTCGGGCGTCAGGCCAAGGCGCAGGCATCCTCCGATGCGCGAAATACCATTGTGTCTGTCAAGCGTTTGATGGGGCGTGGCGTCGCGGATGTAAAAACACTTGGCGATGTCATGCCGTTCGACTTTGTCGATAGCGGCGAAGGCATGCCTTATCTGAGGACGGTGGCAGGTGATGTAAGTCCTGTTCAGGTCTCTGCAGAAATTCTTAAAACTCTCCGTCTTCGCGGGGAAGAGTCCCTGGGTGGTACATTGAGTGGCGCCGTGATCACGGTGCCGGCCTACTTTGATGATGCCCAGCGGCAGGCCACGAAAGATGCTGCCCGATTAGCGGGGCTCAATGTCCTGAGGCTGCTTAATGAGCCAACAGCGGCAGCTGTCGCTTATGGGTTGGATCAGGGTGGTGAGGGTGTCATTGCCGTTTATGACCTGGGTGGCGGTACCTTTGATATCTCTATTCTACGCCTGAATAAAGGTGTTTTTGAGGTGTTGGCAACCGGTGGTGATACTGCGCTGGGGGGCGATGATTTTGATCATGCCCTGGCAGTATGGCTGCTGGCTCAGTCTGGGGTTGATGCGTCTGCGTTGACGCCGGAGCGCATTCGTCAGGTTCTGCAAGTTGCCTGTGATGCAAAAGAGTCTCTGACGGATCAGTCAATTGTTTCCGTCAGTTTTGAAGGCTGGTCGGGTGAGCTGACGCGTGACAAGTTCAATGAGCTGGTTGACCCGCTGGTCGATCGCACGCTGCGTACCGTCAAGCGCGCCCTGCGGGATGCGAAGCTGAAAGTCTCTGATATTAACGAAGTGGTTATGGTGGGTGGTTCAACCCGGGTTCCCCGCGTTCGCGAGCGGGTGGCGGAACTGGCAGCCCGTGAGCCGTTGACGTCTATTGATCCAGATCAGGTAGTTGCCATTGGTGCAGCGCTTCAGGCGGATGTGCTGGTTGGAAATAAATCGGCAGACGATATGTTGCTGTTGGATGTGATTCCGCTCTCTCTTGGTCTGGAGACCATGGGCGGACTGACGGAAAAGGTGGTGCACCGCAATACCACCATTCCGGCAGCGCGGGCGCAGGAGTTTACAACCTACAAGGATGGTCAGACGGCCATGTCCATCCATGTATTGCAGGGTGAGCGTGAGCTTGTCGCGGATAACCGTTCGCTCGCGCGCTTTGTTCTGCAGGGCTTTCCTGCCATGCCGGCCGGTCAGGCGCGTATTCTTGTGACCTTTCAGGTGGATGCGGATGGGTTGCTGAGCGTCAGCGCCCAAGAGCAGTCTTCCGGAGTGGAAGCTGCTGTGCAGGTCAAGCCATCTTATGGTCTGTCGGATGATGAGATTACCCGAATGATTCGGGAGTCTTTCGATCATGCTGCGCAGGATAAGGATGCCCGTGTGTTGCTTGAGCAGCAGGTGGAAGCCGACCGGATACTGGAAGCAGTCACGGCAGCGTTGGTTGCAGACGGTGATCGTCTGTTGAACCCGGAAGAGCGTGCAGAAATAGAGGCTGTCATGCAATCCCTGGCTGATGTTCGGCAGGGCGTTGACAGTCAGGCGATTAAACAGGCCATTGAAAAAATGGCCAGGGCATCGGATGAATTTGCCGCCCGTCGTATGAATGCCGGGATCAAGGCGGCGCTTTCCGGGCATTCTGTGGATGAATTCAAGGGGTAGTAGTCAATGAGCAAGAAAACCCAGATCGTTTTCCTGCCGAATGAAGAGATCTGTCCAGAGGGCAAGGTCGTTGAAGTTGAGCCGGGTACCATCACAATCCTGGATGCGGCACTGGAACATGGCATTGAAATTGAACATGCCTGCGAAAAATCCTGTGCCTGCACAACCTGTCACGTGATCGTACGGGAAGGGTTTGATTCGCTGGAGCCGTCTGATGAGCTGGAGGATGACATGCTGGACAAGGCCTGGGGGCTGGAGCATGAATCCCGTTTGAGCTGTCAGGCTATTGTGCAGGATGAAGACCTGGTGGTAGAAATACCACGCTATACCATCAACCAGGTTTCAGAACGACACTGAACAATCAAGGGAGCAGCAGGCCATGATGTGGACGGATGTGGTGGATATCGCCATAGAATTAAGCGAAAAATATCCGGATACAGATCCCCGTTATGTGAATTTTGTCGATCTCCGTAACTGGGTGTTGGGGCTGGAAGGTTTTGAGGATTCTCCTGACCGTTGTGGAGAAAAAGTCCTTGAAGCGATCCAGATGGCCTGGATGGATGAGATGGACTGATCGTCGCAACTTGCTTTGTCACAGAATGCCGGGATGATTCCCGGCATTTTTGTATCTGCAGGGCGGGCATCAGGGGCAGGGACGATGGCGTTTAGTCGGGGTATACTGCTCCTGTCGGTAATAATAATTATACAACCGGAGACTGTTGGTCATGCGCGTGTATCAGTCCGCAATCCTGCTAGCTGTTGTCGTGGGTGTGTTGCCTGGGTGTTCAACCTGGTCCGAAGGCATTGGTCGTTCACTGAACCGTTATCCTGTCGAAGTGATTAAAACCCGTGAGGATGCCGGTTTGCAGGGGGCTGTTACTCAGGTCGTCACGGAAGGGGTTCAGGAGCAAGCCGGTGAGGATCCGGATGTTGGCTTGCTCGATGTTGTGATTGAAAACTATTCCAGTGATGGTCTGCGTATTTCAGAACGGGTGAAAGGGCCTGTCACGGATCGGCATGAAACGCTGGAAATGAAGTGGGGGAATCCTGTTAAGCGTATCGTCCGCGAGAATGGCGAAGTGACACTGCGTCAGACATTCCGATACGACACCCTGGGCAATATCATCAAGCTGGATCCGCCAGCCGTGGAAGATAATAAAGCCACTTATCTGGCGGCAGGTGACTACCGGATGTTGCCGGGTAGTCAGGCCCAAAAGCTGAGCCCCTGTTTTGATGTGGCTTATTTCGAAGACAAGCAGCTGCTTCGTCGTTGTGGTGAGAATTTTCTGCGTGTGGCTGAGTTGGATGACGCAGGTCGTGCGCTGAGATATATGACATTTCCCCAGGGCGTTGAGCTGATTGCCAGTATCCAGTTGAAGGATGCCAGTCAGGCTGTAGATTTCAGCTATGACTTGCAGGGGCGAATGAAAAACAAGGCGGAATATGCCGAGGGTGGCTTGCTTCGGGCGCACCGTTATACCTATGGGGAGAATGGGGCGCTGGTATTGGAGGAACGTGAAAGCTTCGGGTTGTATCCAAAGGCGGAGATTGTTGTTTATAAAGACTACCGGTTCGACGAGCAGAATAATTGGGTCGA
This sequence comes from Kistimonas ophiarachnellae, assembly GCF_057552235.1. Taxonomy (NCBI): domain Bacteria; kingdom Pseudomonadati; phylum Pseudomonadota; class Gammaproteobacteria; order Oceanospirillales; family Endozoicomonadaceae; genus Kistimonas; species Kistimonas ophiarachnellae. The sequence goes on from NZ_BAAJPA010000008.1 coordinate 224,932, forward strand.
GCGTGTCGTCGAATATTATCAGGTCAAAGACAAAAAGCGTGTTTTGAAGAAAACTGAGCAAATAAAAAGAACGATCAGTTATAAAGAGAACAAGAAAAAACAAGGGTGAACATCTTTAGGTTGTTTGGATATTTTCTGAATATTTACTAATGGTTTACCTGTCGCGAGAGGTATAAACTCCGGCGCTTTTTTATACCTCTGCAGCACGCCCGGCAGGTGACCATGAAATTTCCTGGACAGCGTAAGATCAAACACTATTTTCCCGTCAATGCAGGCAACCGCTTTGACCGGGAAAGTGTCGCTTTCTCCCATGTGAATACCTATGTGACGGGTATCGACCAGAACCTGGTGGATATCACCGCCCGTGTTGATGATGAGCTGCTGGCGGAGTTTGAGCTGCAGAAGGGCGCATCACAGCTGATTGATAGCGAGAAGGCCAACCTGTTATATCAGCGCCTCCAGCTGAATGATGCCATTGAGGATGAATTTGCCGGTGGCACGATTGGCAATACGCTGCACAATTACTCCATTATTGCCGATGACAGCTCCATCCTGCTGGGTGTGATGAGTGAGAATATTGTCATCGGCACGTCTGCCTACCGTTATCTTTGTAATACCAGTAGCAAGGTGGATCTCACTCATCTTCAGCCTGTACCGGGCGCTATCGGGCGCTGTTTTGCCCTGATTACATCGGATGGTGAGCGTACCTTCGGTATCAGTCCCGGGCAGATGAATGCACTGAGTGAAGAGTATATTTCTGAAGACGTGGTATCTGATGCGTCTGCATTATTGCTCTGTGCTTATACCCTGGCGGATGAATCACTGCCCATTTACGGGGCAACCATCAAGGCTGCGCAGCTGGCCGTCAAGTACGATGTGCCTGTCGTGCTGACGCTGGGTACTCGCCCGCTGGTTGAAGCCAAGCGCGAGACGTTTACCCGCTTCATCAAGGATTATGTGACCGTTGTTGCGATGAATGAGGAAGAGGCTGAGGCGCTCACGGGGCATGCCGATCCGTTGCTGGCATCGGAATGCGTGCTGGATATTGCCGATATGGTTTTGTTGACGGCGGGCCCTGAGGGGCTTTACCTGAGCGGATATGGAGATCAGTCCCTGCTGCGCAAGACTACAAACCCGATTCGTTCAGGTGCCGTTGCGGATTTTAATGCTTACGAGTTCAGTCGTCCGATTCGTCGGCGGGATTGCTCAGAGCCGGTGAAGGTTTATGCCCAGATTGATCCTTATATGGGCGGGCCTGACAAGATTCATAACACCAATGGCGCAGGTGATGGTGCGTTGGCGGCTGTTGTACATGATATGACCGCTAACCATTATCATCGCACGGTATTGCCTACATCAAGCAAGCATGTAAAACCCTTCCTGACGTATTCTTCTTTTGCGCAGGTCTGCAAATATGCGAACAGGGTGAGCTACCAGGTGTTGATCCAGAATTCGCCCCGATTAACCCGGGGGTTGCCCGAGCGTGAGGATAGTCTGGAAGAGGCTTACTGGGACAGTTAAGCAGTCTTTGCAGGTGTTCTTTCAATAGCGCCTGCCAGTTGATTTTCTGTTCTTCACGATAGAAAAAAACTGATGACAATTTTTTCGAAACTGGTCAGTCTCGGAGGTTGTTACTTGTCAGGAAACATCTGTCGTGAAGCGCAAGCCTTTTACTCTGGGGGAGGTTGAGGTAGCTGCCGGTGAACACCAGCAGATTGCTTTGCCCACCATGGCCATGCCAGGCCAGACTGAAGCCATGATGAACGTCCATGTGTTTCATGGACGCCGTGAAGGTCCCGTCTTGTTTGTCAGCGCGGCGGTGCACGGGGACGAGGTCAATGGTGTTGAAATCATTCGTCGCCTGCTGAACTACTATCAACTGAAGAAATTACGCGGCACCCTGCTGGTGGTGCCACTGGTTAACCCTTACGGGTTTATGAACCGCTCCCGTTACCTGCCTGACCGCCGTGACCTCAACCGCTGTTTCCCCGGTTCCGAAACGGGTTCACTCGGCGCGCGTCTGGCGGATGCCTTCCTGCGTTATGTGGTGGCTGTCTCTGATGTGGGTATCGACCTGCATACCGGCAGTGCGCACCGCACCAACCTGCCACAGATTCGCGCTCGCCTGGAAGATGAATACACGAACGAACTGGCGACGGCATTCCGTGCGCCGGTCATGATCAATACCGCAATCCAGGATGGCTCACTGCGTGCGGCTGTGTCAGAGCACAATGTGCCGGTACTGCTTTATGAGGCAGGCGAAGCGCTGCGCCTGGATGAGGCGGCGATCCGTATCGGTCTGCAGGGTGTGTTGAATGTTATGCGCCACCTGGAGATGCTGCCCAGGCAGGCAACAAAACGCAGTGCGGATCGTGAGACCATCCGGGCCTACCGTTCACGCTGGATGCGGGCGCCTCGCAGTGGGCTGTTCCGTTCTGTCAGGGGTTTGGGTGACTTTGTCCGCAAGGGGCAAACGCTGGGCTATGTCTATAACCCGGCTGACAATACGGACGTGGCGGTGGCTTCCCAGCTTGAGGGTGTCATTATCGGTAAGAGCCATATGCCGGCAGCCTATGAAGGGGATGCGGTATTTCATGTGGCAACCGTGACGGATGCGGAAGATGTTGAAGAGGTCGGCAGCGTTGACAGCTGGCTGGACAATGATCGTCTGGGATTGATGGATACGGAATACAGTGATTTCCTGATGTAAGGACGCTTGTGATTGAAAGGCTGCCTGCAAGCTTAATTAAGCTTGCAGGTATTGTTTTAGGTTGTCGTTGTTTCTCAATTTTTTGTTAGTTCAGCAAACATTTACCTGATTTTGTGATCGTTGGATTGAATCTTACGCATTCTAATCACTCTACTGTAATTATGTATGTTTTTGGGGTGTCATCTATGCGTAGTAATTTGTCTACTGATGCGTTTGGGTGGGTGCATGCTTTTTCTGAAGTATCATGTAATGCGAAACCAGGTGATCATATTTGCCTGATAGACGAGTGTAATTCAGCGGAGGCTTCAACGCGTCGTCATGCGAAAGGTGTTGTAATTCAAGGCTTTCGTGTTGTTGCGAAACGACCTAATACTTTATCGTGCTTTCATTCTAACAGGCGGGTGGGCATGAGTGCCGGGGAGGTCAGGGATCGTCTGAGAAATAGTCTGATAACGGTTTTCCCGGGAGCAAAAGCAAATATCAAAAATCTATTGCCGTGCAATAGTGAATATCCTTTGCCTGCTCAATCTGTCATTTATAATATTCGCAGGGCTATCGAGATTGAGTATAAGTTCCAGTTGCAGTTGCAGTTGATTGATTCTCAGTTCGCGACTATCAATAACATGCAAGTTGATATTAACAAGTTGAAAGCCTGTGAGTTGTCAGAGAGTTTTTTTTGTGTGTCAGCAGAGTGCTGCAATTTTGCAGAGAGGATAGTTGAAGGGGCCAGATCAAGATCTTGGTCTCGACTGTCGGCGCTAATTCGTGATGTGGAATCGTCTTTTGATGCGTATAAACTACAAGTTCATGATGTGCGGCAGTATATAGAGACATTAAATGATTCTGTTGACTCGATTAGCCCGGATTATAAGAAGTATGGAAAAGGGCAAGGTTTTGATGGTGAGTGGATGGCGTCATGTATAGATGCTGTTACCGGTCATCGTGAGGATGTGAGGAAGATGGTGGCAGAGCTGAACCAGTGTTTCTCAAACGTAGAATTGTTGTTTGAAAAGCTCATGTATGAACTGGCGTTTTATTATAGTCTTCCCCGTAAGTATCATCTGCAAGACGTTGAAGGGGCTTTGCCAGGCACCGACAGTCAAGGGCCTCATGGAGAGCTGGCTTGATCACCGATCCATGATGCTTCATTGATGCTAATGATGCTATGAAGCTGTCTACTGGCACAGGTCATAGGCAAGGATGTAAACAAAAAGAAGTAAAGCCAAAGTGGTCATGCCAGAATGCGAAAAAAATGTGCATTGCCCAGCATGCGGTTTGGAGTTTGCATTGACCAACAATCTTTTTTGTCGTCAAGATAGATCGGATCGCTGATTGATCGCACTATGGATAGCGTGTCTGACGGACATTCCTCATGGACTCCTTCCTCCTGAATCCCTAGAATCGCCGTTTTTTTTCGCCACGGGCATTCGGGCTTGCAGAAAAGCCAGTCCGGCTGTTGTGGTTTTGGTGGTTACAAGGGTCTACCGCAATGAGTGAACACGGTTATCATCAGGAAATGCACATCAGCTGGGCGGACTTTCACGCTGATACGAAAGCCCTCGCAGAAAAACTGAAGGCTCAACCCTGGAAAGGGTTGCTGGCGATTACCCGTGGTGGCCTGGCGCCGGCGGCGGTATTGTCCCGTGAACTGGATATTGTCCATGTCGAGACGGTCTGCATTGCCAGCTATGACGGCAAAGCCCAGGGTGAACTGAACCTGCTCAAGGGCGTTGAGCTGGAGAATGAAGGTGAAGGCTGGCTGGTTATCGATGACCTGGTGGATACCGGCAAAACCGTCCGCATGATCCGCGAATTGTTACCCAGGGCCCATGTAGCGGCTATCTATGCCAAGCCGGCCGGCAAGGATCTGGCGGATACCTATCTCTCTGATGTGAATCAGGATACCTGGGTCTTTTTCCCCTGGGAGTGATTCTCTGAAGGCTTCCTGTAGACGGTGTTAGGGTGTGCTTGCTCGCAAAAACCGAAGGCTTCGGTTAGAATCGCGCGACCAAGTGGCGGATAGTAGCGGGTTTTCCGCACTGTCCACTGAAAAAGAATAACACCCAGAAGCCGGGCAGATGTCTGGCTTTTTGTCATCGGGAAGTCAATCGGGAGAACCTACCATGGCTATTGAACGTACACTGTCCATCATTAAGCCGGACGCCGTAGCCAAGAATGTGATCGGCGAAATCTACAGCCGCTTTGAGAAAGCAGGGCTCAAGATCATCGGTGCCAAGATGCTGCACCTGAGCCGCACTCAGGCGGAAGGCTTTTATGCCGAGCACAAAGAGCGGCCTTTCTTTGGTGACCTGGTGGCGTTCATGACCTCAGGTCCAGTCGTGGTGTCTGTCCTGGAAGGCGAAAATGCGGTACTGGCCCATCGTGAACTGATGGGTGCGACCAACCCGAAAGAAGCGGCGCCCGGCACTATTCGTGCCGATTTCGCCAGTACGATTGATGAGAATGCCGTCCACGGGTCGGATTCTCCTGTGTCAGCGGAGCGTGAAGTCAGCTATTTCTTCCCTGGTGAAGAGATCTGCCCTCGCACACGCTGAGTGGTTTGATTGTTGTTGTCCCCGGAGTGCCTGTTGAAATGACGGCTGAAACTGTAAAAACCAACCTGCTGGGCCTGACCCAGTCCAAGCTGGAGGAATTTTTCATCACTATTGGTGAGAAGAAATTCCGCGCCCAGCAGGTAATGAAGTGGATCCATCATTTCGGGGTCGACAACTTTGACGAGATGAGTAATGTCAGCAAGGCCTTGAGAGAACGTCTCAAGGCCTGTGCGGAAATTCGCGGGCCGGAAGTGGTGTCCTGCGATTTTTCTGCAGACGGTACACGTAAGTGGGTTGTGCGTGTAGCCAGCGGTAGCTGTGTTGAAACAGTCTACATTCCTGACGGTAAGCGCGGGACACTCTGTGTCTCTTCCCAGGCAGGTTGTGCGCTGGACTGCAGTTTCTGCTCAACCGGTAAACAGGGTTTTAACTCGGATTTGACCGTGGCTGAAATTATCGGCCAGGTATGGCTGGCGGCGAAATCTTTTAACAGTGTGCCGGCCAGGAGTGATCGTGCCATCACCAACGTGGTGATGATGGGCATGGGTGAGCCCCTGCTCAACTTCAATAATGTCATGGACTCCATGAACCTGATGATGGATGACCTGGGATACGGTTTGTCCAAGCGTCGGGTGACTCTGAGTACTTCCGGTGTTGTGCCGGCCATGCGTCGCATGATTGGTCTGACCGATGTATCGCTGGCGGTATCACTGCACGCGCCGAATGATGCCCTGCGTAATGAGCTGGTACCCATCAACAAGAAGTACCCGCTGAAAGAATTGCTGGCGGCGATTCACGACTATATGTCCACGCTGTCGGATAAAAGCCGGGTGGTCACCATTGAATATACCCTGCTTAAGGGTATCAACGATCAGCCAGAACATGCCGAGCAGATGATCGCCCTGCTCAGGGATGTACCCTGTAAAATTAACCTGATACCCTTTAATCCATTCCCCGGTTCGGGTTACGAACGTCCAAGTAATAATGCGATACGGCGTTTCCAGGTGATGTTGCTGGAAAAAGGCTTTAATACCACAGTTCGCAAGACGCGCGGTGACGACATTGATGCCGCCTGCGGCCAGCTGGTGGGCCAGGTCCAGGATCGTACCCGTCGCAGCGCCCGGTATCGGGATCAACAACAGCAAAACAGTGGAGCCGAGCCGGTCAAGGTGATGGGCATGGCTTCCTGACGGGATTCGCATGAGAGACCGAAAGGATAGTCTGAGCAAGGTGCTTCTCCGGTTATGTGTCTGTGTTGTGGTGCTCCTGCCATTGGCGGGGTGTGTGTCCACGACGCCTGACGCCTCGCCGGAGGTCGACAATTATGAGCAGAAGAACCTTGAGATTGCTTACGGTTTTCTCAACTACGGTTATCCCCAGAAGGCGATAAACCGCCTGGAAAAGATTCTTGAGCGTAACAGTCGCTCTTACCGTGCCTACGGTATGCTGGGCGTGGTCTATCAGCAGCAGGGCGAGTATGCACTGGCTGAGAAAAACTTTGAAAAAGCGCTCGATTTGAACAGTGAAGCCTCTGATGTCCGTAACAATTACGGTACGCTGCTGTTTGAGACTGGCCGTTATGATGAGGCAGAGGAAGCGTTTGAAGAGGTCACGCAGGATATCTACTATGATAACCGCAGTCGGGCCTTTGAGAATCTTGGTTTTGTAGCCCTGAAGCAGGGTGAGAAGGGTGAGGCAGAGGAGCGTTTCAGTCGGGCGTTACGACTGCAGCCTAATCTGCCAGGTTCAAGCCTGGAATTAGCCAGAATCAATTTCTCCAAGGGTTATTACCCTGATGCGTTTAAATATTACCAGCAGTTTGATGTGTACGGGCAGCAGACTCCTGATAGTCTCTGGCTGGGAATAAGGGTGGCACGTGCCGTTGATCAGATACCACTTGCCGTTAAGTATGCGTCGACCTTAAGCAAGCTCTATCCCGGTTCAGACGAGTACCGAGAATACAGGCGTCGTTACAATGACTAACAGTGATAATAATAATCAGGAACCTTCTGACTCTCCTGTTATCGAAACGGAAGATGTCCGTGAGAGTCTTGGGGATTTGCTGAGGCAGGCCCGAGAAGACAAAGGGCTTGATGTTCGTGAAGCCGCTGACGCATTAAAGATTTCTGCGGATTTTGTCCGTGCGCTGGAATCCGAGCAGTATGAAGTGTTGCCTGGCGAGACGTTTATCAAAGGTTATCTGAAAGGTTACGCCAGGCTGTTGGGACTGGATGAGGATGACGTTCTTGCACAGTTCTCGATGGTAGACATGCCTCAGAGCAATGCAGGCCAGAAGACATCTTATGATGCGGTTTCTCAGCGAAACAACCGTCGGAGCCGCGTAATGTTTACGGCGCTTTCGCTGGTTTTGTTGGTTGTAGCTGCTGGTGGTATTTATTGGTGGCAAGGCGGTCAAACGGCTGAATTACAAACACCAGTGGTTAAGGCAGAATCAGAACCTGCCCCGGTGCCTGAGCAAGATCTGTTTTCCGTTAAGGAGTCACCCGCAGCCGGAGAATCGTCAGAGCAGGAATCGACACCAGCGGTGTTGGAAAATGAGCTGGCAGCGGAAGAAAATGTTGAGTCGAATGATGAGGTTGTTGAAGTCGTTGAAGTGGCTCAGCCAGAGCCGCTGGTATCAATAGCGTCATTATCAGAACCGGCGGAAAAGCTTGCTAATAGTGAGGTTGTCGCGTCTGATGATCATCGCCTTGTTATTCGCTTCAGCGCCGATTGCTGGGTTCAGGTCAAGGGTGCGGATAATAAAGTGCTCTTTGCGGATCTGAAACGGGCAAACTCGGAACTGGATATGGCGGCCGACAAAGGGCCGGTCAGTATTCTTTTTGGCGATGTATCCGCCGTTCAGAGTGTATATTTCAACGGAAAACCGGTCACACTGGATATGCCTGTCTCTGGCAAGAAAGTGGGACGGTTGAAGCTGGGCTGATCAGCCGGGCTTTAGATGTAATTTGTTTGATTGAAGCAGTATAGAAGGACAGTCACATTGGCTAAACAGCTGCAGGCCATTCGCGGCATGAATGATATTCTTCCGGAACAGACGCCGGTATGGCGCTATCTGGAGGATACTGTTCGCGGTTTGCTCGGACGTTATGGTTACCAGGAGCTGCGGGTTCCTGTGGTCGAATTCACCAGTCTGTTTGCCCGCGGAATCGGTGAGCATACCGATGTGGTGGAGAAGGAGATGTATACCTTTTCTGACCGGAACAATGAAAGTCTGACCCTGCGCCCCGAGGCGACGGCAGGCTGTGTGCGTGCCGGTATTCAGCATGGTCTTTTTTATAACCAGATACAGCGTCTGTGGACCATGGGGCCGATGTTCCGCTATGAAAAGCCGCAGAAAGGCCGTTACCGACAGTTTCACCAAATCAGTGTGGAAACCTACGGCATGGCCGGGCCGGATATTGATGCCGAACTGATTCTGATGACGGCTGCATTCTGGCGTGATCTGGGTCTGGCCGACAAGGTCAGCCTGGAATTGAATACGCTGGGCAGTTCTGAGGCGCGTGCCCGCTACCGGGATGGGTTGGTGGATTACCTGAAGGCCCATGAGGAGAGTCTGGATGAAGACAGCAAGCGCCGTCTGACGACCAACCCTCTACGTGTGCTGGATTCCAAGGATGAAAGTACCCGCAGGATTCTGGAAGGTGCTCCCCTGTTGCACGACTTCCTGGATGAAGAGTCCCGGGTTCAGTTTGAACAGTTGCGGGCTATCCTTGACCGTGCCGGCATTGAGTATGTAGTGAATCAGAAGCTGGTTCGTGGTCTGGACTACTACAACAAAACCGTTTTCGAATGGGTAACCGATGCATTGGGCTCCCAGGGAACCGTCTGCGGTGGTGGCCGCTATGATGGGCTGGTTGAACAGTTGGGCGGTAAGGCGGTTCCAGCCTGTGGTTTTGCCATGGGTATTGAACGACTGGTGTTGTTGCTGGAAACCCTGAACCTGGTGCCGGATACCGTGCATTCACCGGTAGACGCGATTATCATTCCCATGGGAAATGTACTGCCCTACGCCATGACCGTGGCAGAGCAGCTGCGTGCCAGTCCAACCAGACCACGGGTGCTGATGAGCTGTGGTGGCGGCAGTCTGAAAAGCCAGATGAAGCGGGCAGACAAGTCCGGTGCGGCACTGGCGTTGATCGTGGGCGAAGATGAAGCAGAAAAAGGGCTGGTCACGGTGAAGTACCTCCGCGAGGAAAAGGCGCAGGAAGCCTGTACTCCGGAAGATGTTCTCGCGCTGCTGGCTGTGTAGGGTTGCGAATACCGGGAGTAGAGTGTGGATAGTTTAAGGACCGAAGAGGAACAGCTGGCCGCTATCAAGGCGTTCTGGAAGAACTATGGTTCTGCCATATTGCTGGGTCTGGTAGTGTCACTGGGTTCTGTGTATGGCTACAGGGCTTGGCAGAACCATCAGAAAGAACAGGCGCAGACCGCTTCCGCGCTTTACCAGGAATTGCTGGATATTGTTGTGGCCGGTCAGGGGCAGCCGCTGACGGATGAACAGAAGGCGACTTTCGAGCATCTGAGCAAGACCCTGCAGACAGACTTTGAAAGTTCCGTCTATGCTCAGTTTACGGCACTGTTTAAAGCGCGCAATGCAGTTGTGGATGGCGATCTGGATACGGCCGCCAATGAACTGGAGTGGTTGCTGCTGCAAAAGCCCGGCCGTGAGATTGAAATTGTTGCGCGTATGCGGTTAGCTCAGGTGCTGCTTGCACAGGGTGGTAATGAAAAGCAGACGGAGGCGTTGGAGCTGCTTGACCAGATCTCGCAGCCTGGCGCATTCAAGGCAACGTATGGTGAAGTCCGGGGGGATGTATTGTTGGCCCTGGGGCGTCGAGACGAGGCAAGAGAGGCTTATCAGTCAGCGGTTGATGCGGCTGGCGTTGCAGGTTCACAGCGGCCTCTTGCGCAAATGAAACTGGATGATCTCGCCGAGCGGAAGGAAATAAGCAAGTGAAACGCAATCCTGTCGCCAATCTAAAGGCACTGTTGCTCGTTGGGGCTACCATAGGGCTGTCTGCCTGTAGCATGTTTTCCAAGGATGAGGAGACGCTGGCGCCGAATCCGCTGCCGGATATCAAGGCCGAAGTGAAAGTGGATGAGGTCTGGAGTCGCAGTATCGGTGATGGTCAGGGTAAAACCTGGCTGAAACTGGAGCCTGCCGTTGATGGCGATAGGCTCTACGTGGCTGATGCTGAAGGTCTGGTCATGGCTTTGCGGAGCGATAATGGCAAGGTTTTATGGCGGCAGGCGTTGGAGACACCGATTGGTGGCGGAGTAGCCGCTTCTGATGGTCTGGTTCTGGTGGGAACGCTGGATGGCCATGTGATTGCCCTGAAGCAGGACGATGGTTCAGAGATCTGGCGGGCGCCGGTGACCAGTGAAGTGCTGGGTGCGCCTGCGACAGATGGACGTATCGTTGTCGTACAGACCATTGATGACAAGCTGACAGGCTTTTCCGCTGAAGATGGCAGAAAACTGTGGCAGCAGGATACACTGCAGCCTTTGTTGACACTGCGTGGCAGCAGCTCACCATTGGTTGTTGATGGCACTGTTTTCGCCGGCTTCGCCAATGGCGAGGCGCGGGCTTACCGGGCGGGTAACGGTTCACTGGTCTGGGAAGGCCGGGTAGCGGTGCCTCAGGGAAGCTCCGAGCTGGAACGGATGGTTGATGTGGATGGGACCCCGGTGATGACCGGTGGTGCACTCTACATGGTCAGCTACCAGGGGAATGTGGTTGCGCTGGACCCGGATAGCGGTCGCATCCGCTGGGCGCGTGAAGCGTCCAGTTTCCAGGGGTTGGCTGAAGGATTTGGTAACCTTTACCTGTCTGATGACAAGAGCATCCTGTCTGCGGTTGATCAGCGGACCGGTAGTGTTATCTGGAGTCAGAAAGACCTTGAGCGCCGCCAGCTGAGTGGTCCTGCGACATGGAGCAGCTACGTTCTGGTGGGTGATTACGAAGGTTACCTGCATGTAGTGTCCCAGCTGGACGGCCAGTTGCTGGGTCGCAAGAAAATTGATTCGTCCGGTATCCGGGCCAAGCCCGTGGTATCCGGTGACATGATCTATGTCTATGGTAATGGCGGAGAGTTGTCAGCCTTGCAAATTCGCTGATAAGTCACCCATGACCTAGACAGAACATGCCGCGATTGATCGTTAATGTACGGCTGCCCGAGGGCAGCCGTTTGCTATTTCAGTATTTGTAGTATTCGGAACAGACTTATGCTTCCTGTGATTGCCCTTGTCGGGCGACCCAATGTGGGGAAATCCACACTGTTTAACCGGCTGACGCGTTCCCGCGATGCGATTGTGGCTGACTATGAAGGGCTGACCCGGGACCGGAAATACGGTGAAGGGCGTCAGGGCGACAGAGCGTATATCGTGATTGATACCGGGGGTATCAGCGGTGACGAGGAAGGCATTGATGCGAAGATGGCCAGCCAATCGCTGGCAGCCATTGATGAAGCCGATGCGGTCTTCTTTATTGTGGATGCCCGTGCCGGGCTGACCTCTGCGGATGAAATGATTGCAGATCATCTGCGTCGGCAGGGTAAGGCTGCGTGGCTGGTCATGAACAAGGTGGATACGGTTGACCCGGATTCTGCGGCCAGCGAATTTTACAGTCTTGGCCTGGGTGATCCGCACCCCATTGCAGCGGCTCATGGTCGCGGCGTTCGGGCGCTGATCGAAGAGGCCCTGCATGAGTTTCCGGATTCCAGGGTTTCGGAAGAAGAGGTTGAGACCGATAAAGGCATCAAGATGGCGGTGGTGGGGCGACCCAATGTGGGTAAATCCACCCTGGTCAACCGGATGCTAGGGGAAGACCGCGTGGTTGTTTACGACCAGGCCGGTACGACCCGTGACAGTGTCTATATCCCTTACGAGCGTTTTGAGCAGCGTTATACCCTTATCGATACGGCTGGTGTCCGTCGTCGTGGCAAGGTGTCTGAAGGTGTTGAAAAGTTCTCTGTCATCAAGACGCTGCAGGCCATGGAAGACGCCAATGTTGTGATCCTGGTGCTGGATGCCCGCGAAGGCATCGTCGATCAGGATCTGCATTTGCTGGGCTTTGTGCTGGATAGCGGTCGTGCGTTGGTCATCGCCCTGAACAAGTGGGACGGTATGACCCAGGATGAGCGTCAGCAGGTGAAGACTGAGCTGGAGCGTCGTCTCTCGTTTATCAACTTTGCACGCATTCACTTTATTTCTGCCAAGCACGGTACCGGTGTCGGGCATTTGTATGAATCGGTTGAAGAAGCGTATGAAGCGGCAACCTCGCGTTGGTCAACCAATCAGCTGACCCGAATTCTGGAAGATGCTGTGGCCAGCCATCAGCCGCCGCTGGTGCGTGGACACCGGATTAAGCTGCGTTACTGCCATCTGGGTGGTACCAATCCTCCGATACTGGTAATCCATGGTAACCAGACGGGTGATGTGCCTGTTTCGTACAAGCGTTACCTGGAAAACACCTATCGGCGTGTGCTAAATATCATGGGAACCCCTGTGCGTATTGAGTTCAAGACCAGTGACAACCCGTTTGCCGGTCGTAAGAACAAGCTGAATGAACGCCAGATCAAGAAGAAGCAGCGTCTGGTGCAGCACATCAAGAAAATCGAGAAAAAGAAGAAAAAGAAACGGTAAATAAAAAAAGGAGGGTTTTCCCTCCTTTTTTTATTGCGGTGTGCTCAGTGAGTTTCGGTGACTAAGCACAGTAAATGCCCTTTGGCGAGGCTGACCTTGATGTTGTCGCCTTCAGCAATTGCCTGGCTGTTGCGGATAATTTTGCCGTCAGGTGTCTGAGCCATGGCATAACCGCGGGATAGAGTTGCCAGTGGGCTAAGGGTTTCCAGTTGACCAGTCAGGTGTGCCATCTGTTGCTTCAGTCGTGACAGCAGACTTTGCATGCTGGCATTCAGGCGAAGATCAAAGTGACGATTCTGGAGTTTGAGCTGTTGCACAAGGTGCAGTGGAGAAGCTTGTCGCAGATGCTTGTCAGCGGAGATGAGGACATTGTGCCTCGTCAACAGTTGATGTCGCATGGCGTGCTGCAGACGAATAGAAAGATCATCCAGACGCTGGCTATGCTCCTGCAGTTTCTGGCCGGGGTGACGCAGACGGTTTCTCAGGGCATTCAGAGTCTGCTGCTGCAGATGGAGGCGGACACTGGTGAGAGAGGCCAGTTTTCTCTGGTAAATGCGTAGCGTATTTCGCCAGTCATCCTGGTTCTGGGTCAGGATTTCTGCGGCTGCGGAAGGGGTGGGGGCGCGATGATCTGCCACAAAGTCCGCTATGGTGAAATCAATCTCGTGGCCGACGGCACTCACGATGGGGAGTCGGCAGGCTGCGATGGCTCTTGCCACCACTTCCTCGTTAAAAGGCCAAAGGTCTTCCAGTGATCCACCGCCCCGGCCGACGATAAGCGCATCAATGTCGCTCGCCTGTTCTGCCAGCTGGAGTGCGCGAACGATTTGTCCTGCTGCTTCATTGCCCTGAACCGAAGTAGGAATGACTGTGACCCGTGTAGCAGGAAAGCGGCGCTTCATCACCGTCAGGATATCGCGAATAGCAGCACCGGTCGGGGATGTAATCACACCGACATGTTCCGGCATGCTGGGAAGTGGCTGTTTCCGGCTGTCATCGAACAGCCCTTCCTGTGCCAGTTTGTTTTTCAGTTCCTCGAATGCACGCCGCAGTGCGCCTTCCCCGGCTTCTTCCATATGGTCGACGATTAGCTGGTAGTCGCCGCGTCCTTCATACAGGCTGACCCGTGCACGAACAAGCACCAGCAGGCCTTCTCTGGGTAGGAAGCGAATCCGCTGATTGCTGTTACGAAACATGGCTGCCCGCACCTGGGCAGATGGGTCCTTCAACGTGAAATACCAGTGGCCGGAGGCTGGACGGACAAAGTTGGAGATTTCGCCCTCAATCCAAATGGAAGGAAAGCTGATTTCCAGCAGCCGCTTGGCTTGGCGGTTGAGCTCGGAAACGCTGATGACCTTGCGCTGGCTGGTATCGGAAGAGGCGGGAGCGGGAGGGGAAAAGCGATCCATGGGCAGGTCCTTCCGGCAGGTCGACAGGGTGCCATCGAAATCGAGACACACAAACCCTCCTATTATCCTTTATTTTTTTGAAAAATATAAGAATTGTTGGCGCTATGGGGCGCAGTTATAATTGATGGAATTTACCTTTCTGGCAGATGCGGTTCTACTCCGGAAGGGAACCGCCTGACCCCCTTTTCATCCGGCTATATCTTGATTCGGAAGGCAAAACATGTTGCGTATTGCTCAGGAAGCTCTCACTTTTGATGATGTTCTTCTCGTTCCCGGCTATTCCGAAGTTCTGCCCAGGGACGTGTCCCTTAAGACGCGGATCACCAAGGGTATCGAACTTAATATCCCGTTGATCTCCTCAGCGATGGATACGGTCACCGAGGCGCGTCTGGCCATTGCCATGGCACAGGAAGGCGGACTGGGTATTATCCACAAAAACATGACCATAGAGCAACAGGCAGCTGAAGTTCGCAAGGTCAAAAAGCATGAAAGTGGTGTGGTAAAGGATCCTATTACCATTGATACCAGTGCCACGGTTCGCGATCTGCTGGAACTTTACCGTCAGTATGACATCTCCGGTGTGCCGGTGATGGATAACGGTGATCTGGTCGGTATCGTGACCAGCCGTGATGTTCGTTTTGAAGAAGACCTGACCAAGAACGTGGCTGATATCATGACGCCCCGTGAGCGTCTGGTCACTGTGGTTGAAGGCACCAGCCAGGAAGAAGCCCGTAAGCTGCTGCAGAAGCACCGTATTGAAAAGGTGCTGGTTGTGAGCGAGCAGGGCAAGCTGGTCGGCATGATGACCGTGAAGGATATCCGTAAGGCACAGGATTATCCTAACGCGTGTAAAGATGAGCACGGTCAGCTGCGTGTTGGTGCGGCAGTGGGTACCGGTCCGGAAACCCCCGATCGTGTAGCTGCGCTGGTTGCGGCGGGTGTGGATGTCATCGTTGTTGATACCGCGCACGGTCACTCCCGTGGCGTCATTGACCGGGTTCGCTGGGTTAAGGAAACCTACCCGAACTTGCAGGTGATTGGTGGCAATATTGCGACTGCTGAAGCTGCTAAGGCATTGGCTGAAGCCGGTGCAGACGGTGTAAAAGTGGGTATCGGCCCGGGTTCAATCTGCACCACCCGTATCGTAACCGGTATCGGTGTACCTCAGATCTCTGCCGTTGCCAATGTCGTTGAAGCTCTCAAAGATACCGATGTACCGGTTATTGCCGATGGTGGTATTCGTTATTCCGGTGACGTGGCCAAGGCCGTAGTGGCAGGCGCTCACGTCATCATGGTTGGCAGCATGCTGGCCGGTACCGATGAAGCGCCGGGCGAAATCATTCTGTACCAGGGCCGTAGCTACAAGTCTTACCGTGGCATGGGTTCCATGGGTGCCATGGCGCAGGCGCAGGGTTCCAGCGACCGTTACTTCCAGGATGCCAATGCTGGCGTTGAAAAACTGGTACCGGAAGGTATCGAAGGCCGTGTTCCTTACAAGGGTACACTCAGTGCAATTGTTCACCAGCTGATGGGCGGTTTGCGTGCAGCGATGGGGTATACCGGTTCTCTCGATATTGAAACCATGCGTACGCGTCCTGATTTCGTGCGGGTCACCAATGCGGGCATGAGCGAGTCTCATGTTCACGATGTGACCATCACCAAGGAAGCGCCTAACTACCGGGTTCGCTAATCATCATATTGGATGATAGATGCCGGCAGGGTGAAGATCGCCGTGCCGGCAAGTAATAAGTATTAAGCCTGTGATGACGGGCCGGGAAACCTTTCCGGCCTAGCATGGTCATCACAATAAGAACTTGCTGATGACGAATACGGCAGGTGTGCACAGGAGTTCTCATGTCCGTTGATATCCATTCACAAAAAATTCTGATACTGGACTTTGGGTCCCAGTATACCCAGCTGATTGCCCGCCGCGTTCGTGAGATTGGCGTTTATTCCGAAATCCACGCCTTTGATATGGATGCGCAGGCGATCCGTGATTTTGCCCCTAAGGCGATCATTCTTTCCGGTGGTCCTGAAACCGTAACGGCAGAAGATACCCCGCGGGCACCGTCCGTTGTTTTCGAAATGGGTGTTCCTGTACTGGGCATCTGTTATGGCATGCAGACCATGGCTGAGCAGCTGGGCGGCAAGGTGTCCTGCTCGGATCTGCGTGAGTTCGGTTATGCTGGCGTCAACATCAAGCATGGCAGTGGCCTACTGACCGGCATTGAAGACCATGTGGCCGATGATGGCACCCTGAGTCTGGATGTCTGGATGAGCCACGGTGACAAGGTGACCACTATGCCGGAAGGGTTTGTCCTGATGGCATCCACTGACTCCTGCCCGATTGCTGCGATGGCTGATGACAGCCGTCATTTCTACGGTGTTCAGTTCCATCCGGAAGTCACCCATACCAAGCAGGGTGGTCGTATTCTTGAGCGCTTTGTGATCGATATTGCCGGTTGTGAAAAACTCTGGACGCCGGCTCGCATCATTGATGATGCCGTTGCCCGAGTCCGTGAACAGGTAGGCAACAAGCGGGTATTGCTGGGCTTGTCCGGCGGTGTTGATTCCAGTGTCGTAGCGGCGTTGCTGCACAAGGCTATTGGTGATCAGCTGATCTGCGTCTTCGTGGATAATGGCCTGCTGCGCCTGAATGAAGGCGACCAGGTCATGGCGATGTTTGCCGAGAACATGGGCGTGCGTGTTATTCGTGCGGAAGCGGGTGAGCGTTTCCTGGCTAACCTGAAAGGCATTGCTGACCCGGAACAGAAGCGCAAGATTATCGGTAATACCTTCATCGACGTCTTTGATGAAGAATCCGGCCGTCTGGACGGTATCGAGTACCTGGCCCAGGGCACGATCTATCCTGACGTGATTGAATCTGCCGCCAGCAAGACCGGCAAGGCCCATGTCATTAAGTCGCATCACAACGTGGGTGGTCTGCCGGAAGACATGAAGATGGCGCTGGTAGAACCGCTGCGCGAATTGTTCAAGGATGAAGTCCGCAAGATCGGTCTTGAGCTGGGCTTGCCTTATGACATGGTTTATCGCCATCCGTTCCCGGGACCGGGTCTGGGTGTACGTATCCTGGGTGAGGTGAAGAAAGAGTACGCAGATACACTGCGCAAGGCTGATGCTATCTTCATTGAAGAACTGCACAAAGCCGATCTCTATCACAAGGTGAGCCAAGCGTTTGCAGTCTTCCTACCGGTGAAATCCGTCGGTGTTGTGGGTGATGCCCGTCGCTATGAGTACGTCGTTGCTTTGCGGGCGGTGGAAACGATTGATTTCATGACTGCTCGCTGGGCGCATCTACCCTATGACTTCCTTGAGCGGGTCTCCGGTCGGATTATCAATGAAATCTCCGGTATTTCCCGGGTGACTTACGATATTTCCAGCAAACCGCCGGCAACGATTGAGTGGGAATAATCGATAAGAATCACTCGGTATAGGCTTTTTCGATTCTGACTTTGCCGAAAAGAGATAAACCCCACCTTTGCAGGTGGGGTTTTTTGTATGGGATCCCTGAATAATCTGATGTTGTAAAAAGGACGCCCGTAAACGTGGTATCAACATGCCATCACTATCGGCTAGTGTATTGTTTAAGTGTACTGGTTTTTTTACTCGGCTGACCTTTAGTATAAGTATTGAGAGTAAACGAAGACGTAGGGAAGCGTTGGCATGAAGATTAGAGTGATTTACAAAGCTGAAATAGAGCAGCTTAAAAAAACAGCTGAAGCTACGGCGTGAAGAAGTTCTCTAGTATTAAAGAAAGTGAAAGATTGATAAGAGATTTTTAGCTCAACAGCAGGATGCTGAAAGGGACTTTTTAAAAGAAGATAGGAAGGGAAGATGAACGTAGATGGAGCTAAAAAGATTGTAAAGGAGGCGATTGCAACTGCATTAGATGGTAAGTCTGAGGTGTCAGATGACATGCAGTTAATCGGTGGGAAGTCGCTTTTGGATTCCATGAAGTTAGTTGAAGTATGTCTTACCCTCGAAGACCTAGCTGATGAACTCGGTTTTGAGTTTGATTGGACATCTGAAGCTGCAATGTCCAAATCTCGCAGTATGTTCAGAACGGTTGAAAGTCTTGCAGAAGAATTCGCCAATCAGTCTGAGGATTAACTGTGATCTTGGTAACGGGTGCGAGTCGAGGGCTTGGTGAGGCTATTTGCAACAGATTTACCGAGCGTGGCGAACGAGTGATTGGATTGGCTCGTTCTATCAATGGTTTGAGTTTTGAAGGGATTGAATGCGACGTAAGTGATTACGCTTCAGTCAAAAACGCTGCTCGAACCGTCAAAAAACTCGGTGAACCGGTTACCGCGGTGGTGAATGCTGCCGGGGTTGCGTCGATGAACATGGCCGTCACGACCGATGAATCAACGGTTCAACGACTCATACAAACGAATCTTGTGGGTACCATTTATTGCTGTCAGCTTTTTTCCCCGATTCTTTTGCGGCAAAGGCAAGGATCTTTTATCAATTTCTCAACCATCGCGGTAGCGTTAGCGTTGAAGGGGGAATCTGTTTACGCGGCATCAAAAGCTGGTGTTGAGGCTTTTTCCCGAACATTTGCCCGTGAAGTGGCTGATTTTAACGTCAGGGTGAATTGTATTGCACCTGGCCCTATACGCACTGATTTATTGCGCGGCATTACCGATACTCAGATAGAAAAGATCACTTCTCAACAAGTGATACAAAGACAATTCCAGAAAGAGGATGTTTGCGATCTTGTTGAGCTATTACTTGATGAAAAAGCTTCATCATTAAGTGGGCAAACTCTTCATGTTGGAGGGGTGTAATGGATTTGATAGCGAAGCTTACAGAACGATGGGCTGACAGAGATTATCCATTTCTTATCCACTCTGAAGGCGAGTTGAGATTCTCTGATATTACGTCACAAGCGAGGGTGAATTTAGGCAACATAAAGTCTGGCGATGTGGTTGCGCTGATTGGTGATTTTGACCCTCAATCGATATCTACACTACTGCATCTGATTGATAAGGATGTCATTTTAGTCCCTCTTACAACCGATACACGAGCGCAACACGACTACTTTTTTGAGTCCGCATTCGTTGATGTGGTAGTAGAGGGCGATAGTGTTAAACGCTTGAACCATGAAAATAAGCACGAGCTCATTGAGCAGCTGAGAGAAAAGCATCACGCGGGGCTTGTCCTTTTTTCCACTGGGACGACCGGGCGCCCAAAAGCCATTCTGCACGATCTTACGTTATTTCTGAGACGATTCGAAACACCTCGTCCGACGTTGCGTACCATTAACTTTTTGCTTTTTGATCATATTGGAGGTCTCAATACCTTATTGCATACGCTGTTCAATAAGGGAACAGTCATTGCTCCGAAATCCCGCAATGTTGAAGAGGTATTAATGACGTGTGGCCATCATGATGTTGAGGTATTGCCCACAACACCGACTTTTCTTCGCATGATGTTAATGAGTGGGCTAGTACCTGACCACGTTCCACCATCACTAAAAATAATGACCTATGGTACCGAGCGCATGGATCAACCAACGCTTGAAGCATTATGCGAGGCGTTGCCAAACGTTGATTTCAGGCAAACCTTTGGGATGTCTGAACTTGGAATTGTCAGGGTGAAAAGCGAGGCAAGAAACAGCCTTTTTATGAAAGTGGGAGGAGAGGGCGTTGAGACCCGTGTGGCGGATAACGTCTTGGAGATACGTTCCTCAACAAGAATGCTTGGCTATTTAAACTCACCGAGTCCTTTTGATGATGACGGCTGGTACAACACAAAAGACATCGTAGAAGAAAAAAATGGCTACTACAAAGTCACTGGGCGAACCTCTGAGGTGATCAATGTCGGTGGACTTAAGTTCATGGCCTCTGAAGTTGAGCGGGTGGCATTACAGTTTGATGGCGTTGAGTTGGCAAAAGCTGAAGGTAAATCGAATCCGATTACGGGGCAGCATGTCGAGCTGACAGTGCAACCGAAGTCTGATTTTGACTTGGATAAAGGCAAATTGAAGTCTTATTTAGCGTCTGTCTTATCAAATCATATGGTACCCAAACGGCTGAAAATATCTTCAGTGAGTGTTGGTCACAGGTTTAAGAGGGCGTGAATATGCACAAGGTTTTAGTTATTGGCACTGGGGGATTAGCACGTGAATTCACCGCTTTTTTCTCTGGCCAAGTAGAGATAGTGGGATTTACATCAACAAATAAAGAAGAATATGAGAACTACAATTTACCTGGTGTTTTTTTTGAAGGGGATATTGATCCGGCGATTGTTGGAACTGACCAATGTGTCATTGCGATTGGTAATACTGAAGATAAGGAAAATATTAGTAATAAATTTGAATCAAAAGGTTTTTGTTTTCCTAACCTGATTCATAGCACTTCAGTGGTAGGAAGTAATATTGAAACTTCAACGAAAGGCGTTATTGTTTCGCCGAACTGTACAGTTGGGTCAAATGTTTTATTTGGTGATCATGTTTATCTCAACTTCATGGTGGGTGTCGGACATGATTGTGTTTTTAATGGGTACAATCAAATTAATCCGGGTGTTCAAATTGGTGGTTTCTCGGAAATTGGTTCACACGTAATGCTGGGGGCCAATGCGACAATCAGGCAAAACGTGAAGATCGGGCGTGGTGCTACGGTCGGTTCAGGTGCAGTCGTTCTCTCTGGTGTACGAGATGGCTTAACGGTAGTTGGAAATCCCGCAAGAAAACTTAAGTTACCTGTTTTAAATGAATGAGAGTGCGAGACTCAAATAAAATGATTTTCTGATCGGAGTGTTAGGTATCTCTTTTCCATCTTCCATTATCTGCTATGCTCACCGCATTAATAAATTATCACAGGGTTGTACGATGAATCAGGACAAGAGCAATGACGAATTCTGGAATGCCATTAACCGCATAGAACATAACGTCAAGA